>JAXJSX010000052.1:0-4858 GCA_036309925.1 Acutalibacteraceae bacterium
AATTCATAACGACCACCTCCCTCTTCGGAGAGTGTGGCTAACCGCCTACCGTTTGTGGTAAACACCTTAACGATGATATTATACCATAAAAGCCGGTTTTTGTCAAATAAATGCCATTTCTCGCACTTGACAAATTACAGAAATTTGTTTATAATATAGATGTAAGGTGCTCACCCGTAGACGGTTAGCCCCATAGTGTTTCTTTTAGAAAAAAGTCGTCCTATTGAGCAGCAGGGCGGCTTATTTCTTTGTCAGTAAAATGATGGTGTAAAAAACAATTATCAAAATAAGTGTTATGTATTCCATATTGAACACCCCCTTAAAGGGGCAAGACTTAACCGCCTACCGTTTGTGGTAAACACCTTAACGATGATATTATACCATAAAAGGCGATTTTTGTCAAATGCAGAAATCCGACAGCCTTTGCCCAAGTGTTCTTAAGGACACTTGGGCAGTTTTATTCGCCAAAGGCGAGTGATATTGCTTCGCAGTGATATTTGAACTTCGTTCAAGTGATATTGCCTTCGGCAGTTTGGGCGAATAAAATATCACTAAAACCGTAGGTTTTAATATCACGATTGCCGTCGGCAATCATATCACTCTGTGCGAAAAGCACAGAATATCACTATATAAAAATTACTACCCGAAAAAGAGTTATGCTTTTCTCTTCTTCGGGTAGTTTTGTCTTATACTGTCGCAAGCAGGGAATTTGTGTGTCAAATTCCGGCTCCATTAAAGACAACTGTCCTTAGTAACCCTTCCCGATTTATAGGAAGGCTTTTTAAATTTACATTATTGTTTCGTTTTACGACTTCGATTGCTTTCTGAACTTCTTCTGCTTTTGCTCAACTGTCTTTTGGGCGTTCGCTGTTAAAAATTCATCAATCAAACGGGGATACTCGCTTTCGTCTGTAAGACCGTTACCCTGTGTGATTTTGGTTAAAATGTTATCAAACGAACGGTTGTAGTCACGCTTGTCGCGAAACTCGAAAATCCGCATTGTACCCGCACTTATGATAAGTAGGATATTAGATAAAATTATGCAAAGCAGTAGGATTTTGTAGCGGTTGTTCGGCATTGCAATGTTTATCTGCGTAAGCAGATAAACCGAGACTGCCACGCCTGAAATTATTGCAATAATTTCACCGATTTTCCTCTTTTTCATAAACATTAAAGTGTTTGACAGGACAATCAGCACCGAGTAGACCGCTGCAGCGATAAAATGTGTGTTGGTTTCCTGTGCATCATATGACAACCCGCCTGTGTTCTGCAAAAACATCTGCGCATCCCGAATCAGCGCATAGAGCACGGTTGCAAGTACACCGAATACCGACAAAATCGGACATAAAACACGGCAGATTTTATAAATTCTACCGTCTTCGTGAGTCCAGATCTCGTTTGCCCATCTGCGCCGTTCGATTTCATTTTGCACAGTATATCCACGCAAGCGCGCAAGTGCGTTTTCGTATTCGTTCATAGTGTACTCCTTTACATTGCGTAATCGTAGTCAACTTTGATTACTGCAAAATAACTTTCGTTGATATCGTGTATTTTAGACTTAATTTCCATAATCGTTTCGGACGCGGACAACTCAAAGTCGTGCGGTATAACCACATCGAAAATCAAATTTGTGTGAAAGTGAGTGGCGGTAATGCGGAAATCGTGAATATGCATACGGGCATCCATTGATTTTACGATGCTTTCCACTTGCGATTTAAGTGAATTTGTGCGTTCGTCGTCAACATCTATCGGGTCCATATGGATGGTTGACTCACAGTTGAATTCGTTGTTCAGATGCACCTCGATAGTATCAATGGTATCGTGCGCAAGTGTGATGTCGATGTTACTCGGCACTTCAGCGTGCAGGGAAATCATAAGTCTGCCCGGACCGTAATCGTGTACGATAAGGTCGTGTATGCCGATAATGGTATCGTACGACAGCACCGTTTTTGTGATGCCGTCAATAAGTTCTTTGTCAGGGGCATTTCCAAGCAACGGATCAATAGTATCTTTTGCTGATTTCACACCGCTTATCATAATAAATACCGCAACTGCAACGCCGATGTATCCGTCAATGTTGATGCCGAAAAATCTGAACAAAAGCAACCCGAACAGTACCGCTGAGGTTGCAATACAGTCCGACAAAGAGTCGGTTGCGGTGGCGAAAAGTGCGGTGGATGAAATTTTTCGGCCGAGTGTACGGTTGAAACTCCACATATACAGTTTAATCAGTACCGATACCGATAAGATCACCACGGAAATGGTTGAAAAATTGGGTTGCTTTGGGGAAAATATTTTGGATATTGATGTTGTCAGCAACTCAAAACCCAGCAAAATTATAACGAACGACACGATAAGTCCGGTGATATACTCAATTCTGCCGTGCCCGAACGGGTGGTCAGGATCGGGTTTTTTCGCCGCCATACGAGTGCCGATAAGTGTGATTACAGACGAGCCTGCATCGGTTAAGTTGTTCACAGCATCGGCTGTTACCGAAATTGCACCGGTCATAAGCCCCGCAATCAACTTGAATGAACACAAAATCAAGTTCATAACAATGCCGAATACGCCCGCTAAAGTGCCGTAACTCTTGCGTACCTGCGGATTGTTTATGTTGTCATAGTTTTCTATGAAAATTTTTGCAATTAGATTTGTCAAACCTTTTCACCTCTATTATTTTAATTCTACCAAACAGTTGTGTAAAAGTCAATAAATAAATATTGAAAATAACAGCCGATTGTGTTAAAATATACTTATAATCTGCTAACGGCCAAGTCCCGATATACAATAAAATTATCACTCAAACCCGGAGGTAATTTATGAACGATTTTACCGTGTCAATCTGCATTGTAGCGTACAACGAGCAGGATTGCTTGCCTATGCTGTTTGACAACATTTTAGCGCAGACCTACCCGAAATCGCAAACCGAAATCGTGTTTGTTGACAGTTGCTCTAAAGACAACACAAAACAGTTGTTTTCAAAATTCAAAGAAAAACACAATAGTGAATACAAAAATATTGTGATTGCGGACAACCCGAAAAAACTGTTAGCATCCGGCTGTAATGTAGCGATAACGCAGTCGAGCGGGGACATTATCGTGCGTATTGATGCTCACGCGCAAATCCCGCCTGAATTTGTACAGAATAATGTCAATCATCATAAAGAGGGCGAGATGGTCACAGGCGGTGCGCGCCCGAACATTATCGACGGCGACACCCCGTATAAACGCACTCTGCTTATGGCGGAAAGTTCGATGTTCGGCTCGAGCATTGCGGATTTTCGCAGAAATTCCGAGAAACGCTATGTAAAGTCGCTGTTTCACGGTGCATATCGGCGTGAAGTTTTTGAAAAATCGGGATTATATAATGAAGCACTCGGTCGCACGGAAGATAACGAAATGAGTATGCGTATTCGAGATAACGGCTATAATATGTGCCTTTGCCCCGACATTATTTCGTATCAGCAAACCCGTTCGTCACTTAAAAAAATGCTCAAACAAAAGTACGGCAACGGTTATTGGGTGGGCAGAACGCTGGCTATCGCACCAAGATGTATTTCACTCTACCATTTTGTACCGTTTGTATTCTTTTTGGGATGTATTTTTGCACTCTTACTCGGTCTGCTATCTCCGATTTTGCCCGCACTTTACTTTGGATTATACGCACTCGTTGCGGTGTTGATGACGGTCAGCGCCATTGTTACCGCTGAAAAACGCCACATTGTAAATGCAATTTTGCCAATACTCTTCTTTTTGTTGCATATTTCATATGGAGTCGGCACATTTGCGGGACTTTTAAGTTTAATTGCAAAACCGCCGACAAACGAAGAAAAGACGGTAACATATATGAATTAAGACGGCGAAAGCCGTCTTTTTGATTATCCGTCAATTTAAACAAACTACCCCCATATTGAGATACGCTGCGTAGCTTAACCACAAAAGATACGGCACGGATAGCCACCATATTCGTCCTTTGCAGAAGGTTGATAAAAATGTATAAATAAACACAAGTACCCATAAAATTATGAGGATGATAAGTGCGAGCGTGTACATCTGAAATCGGAAAAATACTATCGGCCAAAGCAGATTAAACAACAGGCTTAAATAATAGAATTTCAGTGCTTTGTCGGCAGTCTTTGTTTTACATTCTTTGAGTAAATATGCTGTCACACCCATTAAAATGTAGAGTGCCGTCCACACCCAGCGAAACACCATTGGCGGCGGAGAAAGCGGCGGCAGATTTAATTTTTCATATAACGAAAAACTGCTTCTCACCGACAAAAACGATAGCAATCCGACAGCAATCGGGGGCAAAAGTGAGAGGATTAAGGATCTGAGTTTGACAATCATAATTCCACCGTCTTTCAAAAGTAGGGGTACATTGTAAAATTATGATGTAAATTGTAAATTTATGTGCCATTTTTTTCATATTATAAAATTTGATTTCGGGGTGATGATATTAGCGTAGGTGATAAGATGGACAAGAAGAGTAAGAAGGCTCGTCCGATAGACCCCGAAAATCAATATTTATTTGATAACGAATTTGCAGTAGGTTCGATGACAGAGTGTACAGGGCTTATCCCGAACGCACCGACTGATGATGACGATACGCAGTCGTACAGCGAGATTTACGATGTCCCGTTACCGCAAATTCACGACGAGCACTGAAAATCGCCCTTCGGGGCGGTTTTTGGTTTTATCTTATAAAAGATTTTTATAATGAATTTTTATTTATATGTGCCGTACCGCAACGGCAGGTGCGGTTACTTTTCTCCCACGAGAAAAGTAACCAAAAGCGTGCAAGCTAAAGCTTGACCAAAGGGGAGTTTCGATTCTCCCCTCACAAATCAGGTTGAAGT
>JAXJSX010000053.1:0-5838 GCA_036309925.1 Acutalibacteraceae bacterium
ATAATAGATACGCTTGTAAACCGAGTGTTTGTGTTCGACACAGACGATGGTGGGAGAAAAATCGTCATCACCTACAATACGAGCAGTAATATTAAATCGACCATAACTCTCTCGGATGTACAGCCGTATGCAAAAAGTTCGGATGTTAAGGGTTTCGCTCGACCACAAAAAATCCTCTGGAATCGCTTGATTCCAGAGGATTTTTTTACGATAAAACCTATTTAGGTACTCAATTAAGCAGTTTTCACCACAAAATTATTTTTCGTTCAACTGTTTGTATGTTCCTGCGATTGCAACAGCGGACAATATCGCTGTTAAAACATCCGAAACGGGCATAGAATAAAGTACTCCGTCAAGACCGAAGAAGACGGGCAAGATAAGTGCAAATCCCACACCGAATACAATTTCACGAACCATAGACAGCATTGTGGAAGCCACAGCTTTCCCCATTGCCTGCAGGAAGATGAACACTGCTTTGTTCACACAAGCAAATATCATCATACAAAGATAAATGCGGAAGGCTTTTACGGCAAAATCGGTATAATACACACTTTCGTTTGCCGCACCAAAAATCTGAATTAAAGCGTTCGGGAAAAACTCAACAATAATGAGTGCTACTGCACCCACAACAGTCTGTGCAATCAGTAGTCTGGTAAAGAGTTTTTTAACACGGCCTTTGAGTCCTGCGCCCATATTGAAACCGACAATGGGGATACATCCTGCCGCCATAGCCGCAACGAGTGAAATCTGCGACAAGAAACTGCAAATACCAAGCACAAGTGTGCGCTTTAAAATCTTCGCCTTTAGTTTGAAATCCTCTTTAGAGATTTTCACTGTTTTGGTATGACAAAGATACCAAACCGCAAGCACTGCAGTCGCAATCTGACCGATAACGGTAGCAACTGCAGCCCCCATCATTCCCCATTTGAAGATGAAAATGAATATGGGATCAAGAATGATGTTGATAATTGCACCTGCAAGGGTGGAGATCATCGCAAATTTAGGACTTCCGTCAGCACGGATAACAGGATTCATTGCCTGCCCGAACATATAAAACGGAATGCCGAGCGTTATCCAAAAGAAATATTCTCTCGAATGGTGAAAGGTCTCTTCATTCACCGTCCCACCGAACATAGCGATAATCTGGTCGCTGAACACAAGATAAACTGCGGTAAGTACAACACTTGAATACGCTGTTACCCATACTGCGTTTAGCGTCATTGGGATTGTTCTTTCCAAGGCTCAAACTGACAAACGCGCAACATCCGTCACCAATCATAATGGCGATAGCAAGGGAAATTACGGTGAGCGGAAAAATTACAGTGTTTGCCGCGTTGCCGTATGAACCGAGATAGTCAGCGTTGGCAATGAAGATTTGGTCGACAATGTTGTAAAGCGCACCAACAAGCAGGGAAATGATGCAGGGCACGGCATATTTGATCATTAGTTTGCCAATCTTTTCAGTAGCAAGATACGATTGATTTTGTTTCATTTAATTACCTCCAAAGTTTCACTATAAAACACAAAAAGGTGCAAGTCCACAAAAGCTGGACTTACACCTTTTCGGCTACGCATTAAAAAGTATTATTCCATAAACCCTAATTTTTTTCAAAGGCTTTTTTGCACAATAAACCCGACATTTTCACTTTTGAAAATGTATAAAAAGGTAGTCGGTAACTTAATATGATGCACAGATTATAACAATCAAAAAAACACTTGCAATTTTAAATCATTGGGTGTATAATAAAACCACAATTAAACAGACGGGAGCTTGTGTTACAGGCTGAGAGGAAGGTATGACCTTCGACCGATAACCTGATTTGGATAATGCCAACGTAGGAATGCCTGATAATATAAGTGTTATTTTAACGGAAGTTACCAAATCGGGTAGTTTCCGTTTTTTTGTTATACTATTTGAAAGGAAGTGAATAGGTACATTCCCGATAAATTCGGGCGGATAGAAGGGGAGCGCCTTGTGTCTTGTATTCAGCGATGGGAACCCGTGTTTCGGGGTGAGAGGAGAAAATAAATTCTCGACCGGCAAAGCAGCCGCTTTGTACAAAACACGAAAAGAGGAATTACAAATGAAAAATTCAAAAAGTTTACTCAAAATGATAGTCCTTGCTATGATGATTGCGCTCGGTGTTGTCATCTCCCCGATACTGCGGGTTGAGGGAATGTGCCCAATGGCACATTTTATCAATATCGTTTGCTCTGTTCTTCTCGGACCTTGGTATTCACTGCTTTGCGCCACACTCATCGGCATCATTCGTATGCTTACAATGGGTATTCCACCCATTGCATTGACCGGCGCAATTTTTGGCGCGTTTTTGTCCGGCGTATTCTACCGACTTTCCAAAGGAAAAATAATCTGTGCTGTACTCGGAGAAATAATCGGCACCGGCATTATCGGGGCGATTGCGTCATACCCTGTAATGAATTTTATCTGGGGCAAGGAAGGACTGACTTGGCTGTTCTATGTTCCGTCTTTTATCTGCGGTACTTTAATCGGAGGAAGTATTGCTTATGTCTTTCTTCGTAAATTAGCTGACAACGGTATGCTTGTGAAAATTCAAAAAATGCTCACTTCCAAAAGTTATGATGATAAAAGCAGTGTCCTTTCAAGCACCCTTACTATTGCGGCATTCGGCGCAATTGCCTTTGTAGTCATTGAAATCGTTTCTGATATGTTCAAACTGACTGCGCCTGTGTGGGGAATACTGTCTTACATAGCACTGGGTGCGTGTGTCGTTACGGCATTGGTATATTACATTGTTAAAAAGGTGAAAAAACTTGATACAGAAAATAAATGAAATACGAAAGACCGTTGAGTATTCTCACCCTCTTATTCATTGCATCACAAATCCTATTTCAATCAACCAATGCGCCAACGCGGTGCTTGCAGTCGGAGCAAGACCTATAATGGCGCAACATCCAAAAGAGGTTTGCGAAATC
Organism: Acutalibacteraceae bacterium; assembly: GCA_036309925.1. GTDB lineage: Bacteria > Bacillota > Clostridia > Oscillospirales > Acutalibacteraceae > RUG14109. The sequence goes on from JAXJSX010000053.1 coordinate 2,956, forward strand.
ACTTTAACTGCCGATGCTTTGATGCTTAATCTCGGCAACATCACCGATGTGAGAATGCAGTCTATGTTGCTGTCAGCGAAAACGGCTGAAAACAAAAACATACCCGTTGTTTTGGACGCAGTCGGCGTTGCCTGCTCCAAACTTCGCAAAGATTTTGCAAGTGAGTTATTGCATAGCGGTGCGGTGACGGTCATCAAAGGTAACTATTCCGAAATAAACGCTTTGTATCATAAGGCATACAGTTCATCAGGGGTAGATGCGGATAAATCTTTAGATACCGCTTTTGTAAGCAAGGTTGCTGTACAACTTGCAACCGAGCATAAAACGATTGTACTCGCAAGCGGTAAGACTGACATCGTCACAGACGGTAATCGGCTTATCTTTTTAAATAATGGTACACCGCAACTGTCGCGTGTTACGGGAACCGGTTGTATGTTAGGCGCACTGTGTGCATCGTTTCTGTCTGCAAAAGCGGATATGGATGCGATTGTTACAGCTTCCTGCGTGTTTGGCATCTGCGGTGAACTTTCAAAAACGAATAAAGGTAACGCTACCTTTATGTTGAATTTGATTGACCGTCTTTCCATACTGAAAGATGAGGATATCGAAAAACATTTGAATATGGAGGTCGGAAAAATTGAAGGACTTTGATATGAGCCTGTATTTTATCACGGATAGCACAGGCTTTAGCGAGGAAGAATTTCTCGCAAGAGTAGAGTCTGCCTTAAAGGGCGGTGTTACCGTTTTGCAACTCAGGGAAAAGGATAAATCTACTCGCGACTACATCTCACTGGCCTGCAAGGTACATACTCTTACAAAGCAGTACGGCGTTGCGCTTATTATCGACGATAGACTTGATGTGGCTATGGCGGTGCAGGCAGATGGTGTTCATCTCGGGCAGAGCGATATGCCTGTTAATGTTGCCCGAAAGATTTTCGGGGACGATAAAATCATCGGCGCTACGGCAAAAACAGTCCCGCAAGCAATAGATGCGTATAAGCAAGGTACGGATTATCTGGGCGTGGGAGCAATTTTCCCCACTACAACTAAGGTGAAGACTGTCCTCACTTCTACTGACACTTTGCAGGATATATGTAAGTCAGTGCCTATTCCGGTCAATGCCATCGGCGGACTTAATAAGGACAATATTGATATACTCAAAGGCATCTCGATTGCGGGAGTTTGCGTAGTATCCGCCATTATGAAAGCCAAAGATGTCAGACAAGCGACAATCGACCTTAAAGCGAGGATAAAGGAAATAGGGCTGTGCTGAAACTTCAATATAGCGTGTTTTTTTAAATCGGTGTTTATTTTTTGTCAAAAATATGTTATAATTATTGGAGTACATTTAAGGCGGTGGATTTCAATGAACATATTACATATGAAATATGCGTATGAAGTGGCAAAGGCAGGGTCACTGAGCAAAGCGTCAGAGGTTTTGTTGATCGCTGTACCGAATATCAGCCGTTCCATTAAAGAACTTGAGGCAGACCTTGATATCACGATCTTTGACCGCACCACAAAGGGTATGCGACTGACTCCCGAAGGCGAGGAATTTATGAATTACGCCAAAGGCATACTCAGTCAAATCGACCAAGTTGAGCGGCTTTATAAAGGTAATTTACAAAAAAAGCAGAAGTTTTCAATCTCCGTACCCCGCGCTTGCTACATTTCCGAAGCGTTTGCACAGTTTTCAAAAACGCTCACTAAAGAGCCCGCTGAAATCTTTTATAAAGAAACCAATTCTCAGCGTACCATAAACAATCTGCTCAATCACGACTACAAACTCGGCATAATTCGTTATTCCGAAAACTACGACAAGTATTTTAAAGCGATGCTTGAAGAAAAAGGGCTTGTTTACGAAATAGTTACTGAGTTTTCCTACTGCCTTATTATGAGTAAAAACAGTCCTTTAGCGCAGTATGACACAATTACCTTTGATGATTTGACCGATTACATCGAAATCGCCCACGCCGATCCGTATGTACCGTCAGTGTCTGTGGCGAGGGTAGTCAAAGAGGAACTGCCTGACAATATTGACCGCAGGATTTTCGTGTTTGAAAGGGGAAGTCAGTTCGATTTACTTTGTAAAAATCCAGAAACATTTATGTGGGTGTCACCTGCACCTGCTGATGTGTTGGAGCGGTATGATTTAGTACAGAAAAAGTGCGTTGACAATCAAAAAGTATACAAGGATGTGCTTATCTATAAAAAAGGATATAAACTCACAGACCTTGATAAAAAATTCATCACCGCCTTGTGTGAGTCCAAAAGAAAGCATCTGAAACCCCGTCATTATCAATTTTGATAATAACAGTGAAACATTTTAATAATTTTTTCCAACTTGACACTGTGCTATTATATATATGTCAACCATACAGGTGTTTTCATTTACGATGATACGGCTTGAGACCATCATTTAAAATTAAATACTCTGTGTAAAGAGAAAGTCGCAAGGGATGTGTGCGGCTTTCTTTTTTTGCGGTTTTCGGGGTTATCAATAGTGATAACACTGATTGAACATTTTAAGAATTGATAAACCGGTTAGAGTTTGTTAAAATAATAACGAACTCAAGGGAAGACAATAAATTTCACATTTTCAGGAGGAATAGAAATGGAAAAGAAATATCCGGTTATAGACAGCGTAGAGGCGCTGGAAGCAAGACTTGTTGAGGTGCGTGCAGCGCAGAGAGAGTTTGCTACATTCACTCAGGAACAGGTAGATAAGATTTTCTTGGCGGCGGCGTCTGCGGCAAATAAGGCAAGAATATCGCTTGCGAAGATGGCAGTTGAAGAAACAGGGATGGGTGTCGTTGAAGATAAAGTTATTAAAAATAACTATGCCGCTGAATATATCTACAACGCATATAAGGACACTAAAAC
>JAXJSX010000054.1:0-11885 GCA_036309925.1 Acutalibacteraceae bacterium
AAAGAAATGATTACAAGCGGATTTGATCTTTCGCTATATACCTGTACTCCCGGCGGCAGCAATCGCGTAACCGTGCGTTGTAATGCTGCCCAGGATAGTAATAGATAACTTCTAAAGCACAGAGTGTTTTAAATAACGAAGTAAAGCACAAGGATTATAGTCCTCTGTGCTGAATGGAGGAAGAAAATGAAAAAACTATGTAAAAGAATTATAACATTTAGCCTTGTATTATGTATGGCCCTCTCTGTTTTTACAGGTGTGGTCTATGCAGCGGATACTGACACCGTCGTAATCCTTTATGAAAACGACGTTCATTGCGCAGTAGAGGGTTATTCAAAACTTGCCGCAATGAAAAATGAACTATCAGAAACCTATACAAATGTAGGTGTTGTGTCTGTGGGCGATTTTGTCCAAGGCGGAACGTTGGGTGCTGTATCCAAGGGCGAGTACATTGTAAATCTGATGAACAAGGTTGGCTATGATGCGATTGCTCTCGGCAATCATGAGTTTGACTATCAGCTTCCTCGTCTTAACGAGCTGAATGCTATGTCGAACACAAAGTTTATTTCCTGTAACTTTCAGAAGATTGGCGAGGATAAGACTTATTTTGAGCCATATACAATTGTGTCTTACGGAAACGTGGACGTTGCCTATATCGCCATTACCACGCCCGAAACCATCAATTCGTCTTCTCCTGCACAGTTCAAAAATGATAAAGGCGAGTTGATTTATACCTTCAACGAGTCAAAGCTTTACGATATTGTACAGACAAATATCAATGCAGCCGAAACCGCAGGCGCTGATTGCGTGATTGCGCTTTCCCACATCGGCTACGATGAATCGGGCAACTTGGCTGACATTACCGATGTGATTGAAAACACCGATGGCTTTGACGTGGTATTGGATGCTCACTCTCACTCAGTCATTGAAGAAAAGGTGATCAAAGACAAGAGTGGCGACGATGTTTTACTAACCTCTACCGGAACAAAGTTTGAATACATCGGAAAGCTCACGATCAAGAACGGTGCCTTTGATACCGAACTTGTAGAGGTGGAAAGCTATACCAAAACGGATCCGGTTGTCGATGCATACATAACGGAAATCAATGAAAACTACGCGCAGCTTGGCAACCGCAAGATCGGTGAAAGCAAGGTCGAGTTTATCACACACGACAAAGACGGTAACCGCTTGGTAAGAAACGCAGAAACAAATCTGGGCAATTTTTGTTCTGATGCTCTGCGTGTGATGACCGGTGCAAATATGTCCTTTGTCAATGGCGGAGGACTCCGTGCACCGATGGAATCGGGAGATATTACCTTTAATGATATTTTCTCTGTATTTCCGTTTAATAATCAGATCGTAACTGCAGAAATTTCGGGACAGATACTCATTGATTTTCTTGAAATGGCTGTGATGAACTATCCTGAAGAAGACGGCTCGTTCCCGCATATGTCGGGCGTAACTTTCTCGGTCAATAAATCAATTCCTACATCCGTCAAGGTGGATGAGAATGGATTTTTTGAAAAGGTTGACGGTGCGTACCGTGTGTATAACGTCAAGGTTCTTGATAAGACAAGTGGCGAATATAAAGCACTTGATCCTAACGGTAAGTATGTTCTTGCAGGCTTTAACTATTTCCTCCTCGATTTTGGAGGCGGTATGACCATGTTCAAGGATGCCAAGATTCTGGATGCCGAAGGAACACTGGATGTGGAACTGCTTGAAAACTACATTGTCGAGCACCTGGGTGGCGTTATCGGTGAAGAATACGCTGAAGTTAAGCCCAACATCTCCTTTACTGATGGTGTGATTACAGAGACTCCCGACAATAACGAAAATAATGAACAAGAGGACAAAGAACCTTCCTCTCCGCAAACAGGCGACAATTCCTATATTGTTGTGTGTACCCTCTTAGCAGTCCTCAGCCTTTCCGCTCTTGTCATTTTAGGCATCTATCGCCGGAAAGAAATTCAATAAAGCGATCAAATGATTCATCACGTGTGGATTAGTGATGAGTAAAAATTGGCACAGTTTTGCCGATGACAAAGGAATGTGAATGTGTTATAATCATATCGTTGAATAGTGGACTTGGTTGAAAATAGTCTGTTTTCCAATTGAAAAAACACATAAAAAACAACTATGTTTTTGATGCTATTTTTACGCTTCAAATACATAGTTGTTTTATCATCTAAAAATCCGCATAACAACTGCTTTCTCACAAAATACTAAACGGATTTTTGCGTTAAAGAGAGCAGGCATAGTAACGCAAAATTCGTATGCTGTTGGAGGCAGACAAGTACCTTTTTAAATGGTAAAAAACCTACTAAAAAGCAGCTTACGATTAGGGGGTATTTTAGACCCTTCGCTCGTAAGCTGCTATTATTGTCTATAAACCCGCATAAATACTGGTTTTTTCAGACTTTGAAAAAGTGATTTTGCGATAACACTATTTCGCCCGGTATCGCAACACGGTAACTCTAAAACTTTCGTATTCTTAGCAATTACGCCCCTGCAGTCATGGGTGGCAGTCATATACCGTTCCTGCAACTCATACTGTTCTTGAATTACAAGAGATAGATCGGGAAGGTATAAGCTTTCTCGTTAATGGGGCGAATGCGATCACAGTTATCAATGATCAGACCGGGCTTGATATTCAATTTGTACTTGCTCAGCACATCAAAGTTCTTAGTAGGCTTTGTCGGAGCAATGCCCTTCTTTACCTCAATCGGATAAATGTCTCCGGCATTAACATAGATAAGATCAATCTCTTTTTGATCAATATCGCGGTAGTAGAAAAGAAACTCTTTCGGATCCTTGTTATAGGCATAGAAGTTCTTAACGATTTCGCTTACCACATAGGTTTCAAAGAATGCGCCGTTCATTGCGCAGGATTCCAGCATTTCTGCATTGGGCCATTTGCAAAGATAAGCGCAAAGGCCTGTATCCATGAAGTAAAGCTTAGGAGCCTTAATGATTCTGTTGGAGATATTGGACATATACGGCTGCAACAGGTAGATAATGCCCGATGTTTGCAAGATAGATATCCAACGCTTACAGGTGCGCACGTCGATGCCAACAGTACTTGCAATCTGGTCATAGTGAAGTTCCTGTGCGGTACGCAAAGCAACTACAGAAATAAAGTTGCGGAACTGAAGCTCACTGGATGCCTCGATGAGCTTCATAACGTCTCGCTCAATATAGGTGTTCACATAAGACTTGAAATAGATCTCACGCTCGGAAATACCGGTGCAAATATCAGGAATACCGCCCTTGAATATTTCCTCAAAGATTTCCTTTTTGCTGATATATTCTCTGCCGTCATTTTCTCTTTTTCTTATCTCGCTGATTTCAGGATTAAACAGAGGAGCGTTATATCTGTTCTTCTCAGCAAAGGTAAAGGATGCCATATCAATGACACCGCAACGTCCGGCTAACGAATCGGAAATGCCCTCTTGAAGCTCAAAGCGGTTAGAACCGGTCAGGATGTACATCAATTTTCTTTCTTCGCCGTTTCTCATCCAAATAAGACGTTGTTCGTCGATAATCTTTTTGATCTCATCCAGAAGCTTTGGAGCCTTTTGTATCTCGTCGATAACGATAGGCCAACCGTAACTCTCCAAAAACAATTTCGGGTTGCTGAGAGCCAGTGCGCGGTCTTCACCATCATCAAGAGTTACCTTTTTATATTTATCTCCAAACAAACGGTCAATGGTGGTGGATTTGCCGACCTGTCTCGGACCGTAAACTACTACGCAGGGGAAGGATTCTCCTGCAGCGAGTATTGCATTTTCTACAGTTCTGTTAATATACATAAATTTAATACTCCTTTCTCAGTGATTAAAGTATATCACAACTTTGCGATTAAGTCAACTGTTGAGTGTCGTTTTCATCGCAGTTATATTATATAGTATATCCTAGCAAGGATAGAATATACCACCTAAATTGCGGGCTGCCTATTTTATGCCCATTTTTCGCCTATAAAAAGACGATATTTTGCCGATGACAAGTGAACGTGAATCTGTTATAATGTTAGCGTGAACAAGTGGGTCCAGCCAGACTCACTTGTTTTTTATTGACCTTGGAGAGCCTCCTCCAGGGTCTTTTTTGTTCCGTCAGAAAGGAGTTTAAAGATGATCAAAAAAGAAGTTCCCGTCTGGGAAAAATCAAATCTTACCTTGGAAGAGGCTGCTGCTTATTCCGGTATAGGAGTACATAAATTAAGAGAGCTCTCGGACAAGGAGGATTGTGAGTTTGTGCTTTGGGTTGGCACAAAGAGATTACTGAAACGTAGAAAGCTTGACGAATATATCGAGAGAGCATACTCGATATAAAATCCAAAGTCACGCTTTTGTGTGGGGAAGGTACTTGAAAAATCGGCGTATCTGCTATATAATTAAATAACCAAATTGCAAAACCTTTTCTCACACGAGGAAAGGAGATGCTATTATGGCAGAAAAAAAGAATACTGTAAGCAAACGACTTGACAGCAACCGCATCAAGCTTCGTAAGGGCGAATCGCAACGGAAAAATGGTACATACGATTACCGTTGGACCACACCGGACGGAAAACGCCACACCATATATGCCACCACACTTGATGAGCTCCGTGAAAAAGAAGAAGAGATTATCAGTGATAAGCGAGACGGCATTAGGGTGGAGAACAAGCGCATCACGGTCAACGATATGTTTGATATGTGGTGCACGTTAAAGCGTGGACTCAAGGACAATACCTTCCAGAACTATTGTTATATGTATAACAACTTTATCCGAAAGAGCTTCGGCAGATCCAGGTTGTTGGAGGTAAAGAAGTCCGATGTGCGTCGCTTTTACAACTACCTTGTCGATGAAAAGATTATGAGTGTGTCTACTATGGACACCGTTCATAACCTTCTGCATCAAGTGTTTAATCTGGCGGTGGATGATGAGTACATTCGTGTAAATCCAACTGACCGTTTGCTCAAAGAATTAAAGCAGACACACAATTTCCAACAGGAAAGGCGGAAGGCTTTAACAGTCAAGGAGCAGAAACTGTTTTTGGATTTCCTGAAGAATAGTCCCATTTATAACCATTGGTATCCGGTGTTTTCTATTATGCTTGGTACAGGAATGCGTGTAGGCGAGCTCACAGGACTACGATGGTGTGATATTGATTTGGACGAAGGACTCATCAACGTCAATCATACTCTTGTGTACTACAACAAGGGTGGCTCCAAGCATTGCCATTTTGCCGTTAACACGCCTAAGACTGCAGCAGGCACACGCACGATACCCATGATGGATTTTGTAAGAGATGCCTTCCTGCAGGAAAAGCAGTATCAAGAGGATGCAGAAATACGCTGCGAAGTGACCGTTGACGGCTATACGGATTTTATATTTATAAACCGTTATGGCAAAACGCAGCACCAGGGAACGCTCAACAAAGCTATTCGTCGTATTGTGAGAGATTGCAACAATGAGATCCTTGATAACGCTCCCGACGATGCAGAGTTTCCGCTTTTGCTCCCGCTGTTCAGTTGCCATTCCTTGAGACACACCTTTGCCACACGTCTTTGTGAGCAAGGAATAAATATCAAGGTGATGCAGGATGTGCTTGGTCACAAGGACATTACAACCACGATGGATATTTATGTCGACGTGACCCAAGAACTAAAGCAGAAGGAATTTGAGGGACTTGACAGTTGCTTCGGTCAATAATTTTGCTTACGCCAATTTACGCCAAATCTTACGCCAATTAAAATAGGTTGTATGAACGTTTATGAAGATTTGCGTAAGACTCAGACAAGAAGAACCCTGCAAGATGGGGGTTTACTGAGACTTACGAAGAGTTGTGCCGATTAACTTTCGAGGCTCCCAACAATGAAGCCTTTGGATAACTAAAGATTTTGCCCCCGATTCGTAATGATTCGGGGGTTTTGATACAAGTCTATTGATATTATTTACACCAAGTCACATATTGACTTCATATGAGAATGCGAAATTATTCCCCCACTTTGCAGGGCAACAAAAAAACGGCTGAATCAGCCGTTTTTTATTTAATCTCTTTCTCTGGGTACTCTTTTAAGGATTGCGGCGGTCTTTGCGGGTAATTGAAGTACGCCTTTTTCGGGCGGAATACCAATCAACACTTCATCGTTTTGCCATCCCGGCAACAACCATACTTGCTTATCTCTATCCGAAGGGTTGACTGCGACAAACAATTCGTGACCGTCTTTAATACGCAAGAATGTCATAAAATCTTTTTCAGACTGAACAGGCAAGAATGTACCGCCGTCGAGTGCTGGACAGGATTTTCTAATTTCGCCCAGACGAGCATACCAATCCACACTTGAACAGCCGTCGGTGAGTTTATCCCAATCAAAGCAAGTGCGGTTGAACGGATCCCGGTAGCCCTCAGTCAGCAATTCATCACCATAGTAAACACAGGGAATACCCGGCAAAGTATACTGCAAAACGGTTGCGAGTTTTAGCATTTTAAAGCCTTTTTCATACTGCCAATCACGCAGATGTTGCGCCGCTTGCCATTCTCTTGTGCGATTGCCGGCATTCTCTCCGACTAATTCAGTCAAAATACGCGGTGTATCGTGAGTGCCGAGCAAGTTCATTAAAACATCAACTGATGGCTTCGGATAATTCTCCAAGATGGTCATTACCGCATTTATAAAATCAGTACCGCCCATATATCCCTTGACAAAGCCTAAAATAGCCTCTTTGAAAGGATAATTCATAACGCTGTCGAGTTCTGAGCCGAGCAGATATTTTCGTCTTACAAAATATGCTTCTTTATTAGACGCATCCTCCCATACCTCACCGTAGAGAATACCGTTTTTGTTGGCGCGTTTAACAGCAGTACGGATTTTTTCAATGAATGAATCGGGTAATTCATCTGCAACATCCAATCTAAAACCGTCTGCACCCAGGTTCATCCAATAGTTGATTACGCCGTCTTCACCGGTGATAAATTCCGCAAAACTTTCATCGGTTTCAATGGTTTCAGGCAATGTATCAAAGCCCCACCACGACTGATAATCGCCGGGCCATTTATTGAAGTTAAACCAACTGTAATACGGCGAGTTTTTGTCGTTATACGCACCGCCTTCGTATCTTTTTTCCTTGTTAAAGTAGATGCTATCCGAGCCGGTGTGTGAGAACACGCCGTCGAGTATGATTTTCATACCTAATTTGTGAGCAGATTTGCAAAGGCTGATAAAATCTTTTTCAGTACCGAGTGTCGGATCAATTTTCAAATAGTTTGCGGTGTTGTAACGGTGATTTGAATGTGCTTCAAAAATCGGATTTAAGTAGATTTCACTCACACCGAGTTCCTTTAAATAAGAAAGTTTTTTCTCAATCCCGATTAAATCGCCGCCGAAATAATCATTGTTGATGACTTTACCGCCTGCGCGCGGATTGTCAGTCATTGCAAAACTCGGAGTATCGCCCCAATTTGCGTGAAACCTCTCTTCAAAACCTTGCTTAAATTCGCCGCCCATATAAAAACGGTCGGGGAAAATTTGATACATAACACCCGAACCGTAGCCTTTCGGCGCTGTGAACGACTTATCATAGACGGTAATCTGCCATTCGCGTTTGTAAAGTGAACCTGCACTTTGGTCGGGTTGACGCCAGAAATATTGCTCGTAACTGCCTTTTTTCAAAAGGAATGAATAAAAATAAAGACCGACTTTATCAAAGGTAAGTTCGATTTGAAAGCGTTCCCAATCTGTTTTGGGCATACGCGAATATATCCGCTCGCCTCCGTCAGCACGCATAATTAAAAAACACTCGTCAAATTCTGCGGCATAGACTGTGAATTTGCACTTTTCTTCGGTTTTCAGCGCACCGAAAACCGATTTGCAATTTTTATCTCTTGAACTGTAATACATCAAATTCTCTCCCTAATATATATTAAGACAATCGTTTAAATAGTCTTTATATTTGTTTTGCACGCTCTCCGGTGAGTCTATTTTGACACCCGTACCAAGCCCCGCAAGCCAGCCGAAAAACTGACCTGATACCGCAACTTCACAGTTTATTGAAAAACTGCCGTCGTGGTTGTTTACCATAATAATATCTTTACCAAATCTGTCGATTGCCACGCCCGCAAGTGCCTCTTTGAAAGTAAGCCGAACGGTTGTAAATTCACCGGTGAACATCGAAAAGACACTGGTTTCGTATTTGGTAAGTTTGTTTTGGTCGTCTTCAGTTATAGTATCTCTGCTATCATCGGTTATATTGATTTTTTCCATACGGTCAACTCGGTAAGAACAGATGCCTGTGTGTTTGTCATCAATGCAAAGCAGATAATAATTTTCATCGTCCCACATCAATTCGATCGGACTGACAATGTGCATTTCGCCGTTTCTGCGGTACTCTTTTTCTTTTAAAATGTTATACTTGAAGTATAAAAACTCGATTTTTTTGTTATCAAGTATTGCATTATGTATAGCATCTACATTGTAGTAGATATTGTAGTTGCTTGTATTTTTAACACGGCTTTGCAGGTTTATGTGAGCGCCGAGTGACTGCGCTTCATACTTTGAGCAAAGATTTTTAAGTTTGTTTATGAGTTTCAAGGAGCGGTCTTTATTTAAAAATTTGGATGACTGCACTAAATCGACCAGCAGTTTAAGTTCGGGCAGTTCAAATTCACGCGAGGCGATATAGTAACTTGTTTGCCTTGACTTGACTTTAACAATATCAGCGCCGAAAAGTTCGAGCAGTTCTATATCATTATATATGCTCTTTCGCTCTGCAGAAATGTCATTTTGCGAAAGATAGTCTATCATATCACGCACTGTGGCGGTGTGGTTTTCATCGGTGCATTCTAAAAGGAATTTATATAGATATAAAAGTTTGAGTTTTTGAAAACTGCTCCTTGCCATAGCGCACCCCTCATTTTACACTTTAATAGTATTATATCATAAGTTGATAAAAATGGCAAGCAATATTTAAAGTGCCGACAAATCAACAAGGAGGCTGAAAATCAGCCTCCTTGTACTTTATCTGATACCGTATTTTTCAATGATATAATCCATATCCTTGTCGCCTCTGCCTGAGAGATTGATAAGCACTGAACCTTTACCCATCTGTTTTGCAAGTTTGATACCGTAAGCGACTGCGTGTGAACTTTCAATCGCAGGAATGATTCCTTCAAGGCGGGATAATGTGTAGAATGCGTCGATTGTATCATCGTCATTCACAACATCATATTTAACTCTGCCCAGTTCGTGTAAAAATGCGTGTTCCGGGCCTGATGACGGATAATCAAGACCGGATGCAACTGAATAAACAGGAGCGGGTTCGCCGTTTTCGTCTTTAAGCATAATGCTGTTAAATCCGTGCATAACACCCTCTGAACCGTAGGTAAGACTTGCTGCGTGGTCACCGAGAGTAGCACCTCTGCCGAGTGGCTCAACACCGTAGATATCAACATTATCGTTTAAAAATCCTGAGAAGAAACCTGCCGCATTCGAGCCGCCTCCCACACAAGCAACGACTGCATCGGGCAGTTCACCTGTCATCTCCAAAAATTGCTCTCTTGCTTCAATGCCGACAACGCTCTGGAAGTCGCGCACCATCATCGGGAACGGATGCGGACCTACAACCGAGCCAATGCAGTAAATGCAGTCTTTGTAATCCTTGCAGTATGCCTCAAACGCTGCGTCAACAGCCTCTTTGAGTGTCGCAAGACCGTGAGTAACCTCAATGACATTTGCGCCGAGTATTTTCATTCTCGCAACATTCGGAGCCTGCTTTTTAATATCAACTGAGCCCATATAAATGTCACATTCAAGACCGAAATAAGCCGCCGCTGTTGCAAGCGCAACGCCGTGCTGACCTGCACCTGTTTCAGCGATAACCTTTTTCTTGCCCATATATTTTGCGAGCAACGCCTCACCCATACAGTGATTTAACTTGTGCGCACCGGTGTGGTTTAAGTCTTCACGCTTAACATAAAGTTGAACATTGCCGATTGAATTTGAAAGTCTTTCAAGGTAGGAAACGGGAGTCGGTCTGCCTTGGAACTCTTTTCTTATTCTGCGAAGTTCGCTGATAAACTTGCTCGATTTGCAGATGGTGAAATACGCCTGAGTGATTTCATCCATCGCTTTTTTAAGTTCGTCACTGATATATGCGCCGCCGAACTTGCCAAAATATCCGTTTGCATCGGGGTAGTTTTTAAAATAGGTGTCAAAATCAATATTGTTGAATTTCATTAGAATACCTCCTAAAAAATAAAAACCCGTCCCAAGAAAATTCAAGGGACAGGGAATAATCCTGCGGTGCCACCCAAGTTGATACAAAGTATCCGCTTTATCTCATACTATCATATGAGTTCGCCTTGATAACGGGTGCGATTCCCGTTGACTGCTACTTGCAAAACTGCTTTCGGTCACCCTCATAAGTCCATTCACATTAAAATCACTGCCGACATTCCACCGCCGCCGACTCTCTGAAAGCCTACCTTTAATGCTACTTACTCTTATTCATCGGTTTACGCTATATAATTATATTATCACACCGCCTAACTTTTGTCAAGGGGTAGGTATAAATTTTTATGATTGTGAAAGAATTGTCGTTATAATTCGCACCCGGTTCAAGTCTACCAAAATTTCATCTAAAAACAAAAATAAGCACAGACGATAGTCTGTACTCATCTGGTGCCGCTGACCGGACTTGATGTGCGTGCTACGCACATCAGCACACTTCGTGTGCGGCGTTATTGCTACTCTGTCTCGCCGTTCCTTGCGTCACGGCAACCGACAGAGATTCGCACCCGGTTCAAGTCCACTGAAAATTCATCTAAAAACAAAAATAAGCACAGACGATAGTCTGTACTTATCTGGTGCCGCTGACCGGACTTGAACCGGTACGATATTGCTACCGAGGGATTTTAAGTCCCTTGCGTCTGCCAATTCCGCCACAGCGGCAAATTCAACTGCAATAGATATTATACTCTAATTGCGCTAAAATGTCAAGCGTTTTTCTAAAAAAAGTACAGCGTAATTTTTTACGCTGTACTTTACAAACTTAATTACCGCTGAATCTCGACAGAAACGCTTTTGTACGGTTGTGCTTTGGATTGCCGAAAATTTCTTCGGGCTTACCGTCTTCAACGATATAACCGTCGTCCATAAAAATCACGCGGTCGGATACATCACGCGCAAAACTCATTTCGTGAGTTACAATCATCATCGTCAGACCTGAAGTTGATAGATTTGCCATAACATCAAGCACTTCACCGACCATTTCCGGATCGAGCGCAGATGTCGGCTCATCAAACAATATAACTTCCGGGTGCATCGCAAGTGCGCGTGCGATCGCAACGCGTTGCTTCTGACCGCCCGACAATTGACGCGGTTTCGCATTTGCGTACGGTGTCATTCCAACCTTGTCAAGATAAAGTTTCGCAGTTTCAACCGCTTTATCGTGCGGTATTTTCAGCACCTTCTGCTGACCGATAATGCAGTTTTTCAGCGCAGTCATATTGTTGAACAAATTAAACTGCTGAAAAACCATTCCGACTTTAGAACGGAACTGTGAAATTTTCATTTCGTGGTCGAGTATGTCTTTACCGTGATATAAAATACGACCGTCAGTCGGAGTTTCGAGCTGATTTATGCAACGCAGTAATGTGGACTTACCCGAGCCCGACGAGCCGATAATACTCACGACTTCGCCTTTGTTTACCGTAAGGTTGATGTCTTTCAAAACCTCGTGGTCGCCGAAACTCTTTTTAAGATGTTTAATTTCGAGAACACAATCTGCCATTACTTCGCACCTCCGTCTGACTCTACAATTACCCGGTAATTTTCATTGCCATCCATCTTCTTTTCAATGAATTTCAAAATGCGTGTGACAGAGAAAGTGAGGACGAAGTAAAT
>JAXJSX010000055.1:0-5795 GCA_036309925.1 Acutalibacteraceae bacterium
ATATTAATCAAAACGGCACCACACAATTGATTATTTATGGTGAGTGATTTTGCCCCCCAATCTAGAATTGCACCCCCTAAAATGACTTTGCACCCCCTTACTTCAAAAGGGGGTGCATTTGTATTAAAATTAGGGTGAGTCTTCATATATACAAAGCAGTAGGTTTTGATGCCTACTGCTTTTTCTTGTTTTCCGGTAGTTGCATCGCCAACCGTCCCAATACTAAACCTACTTTAGATGATTTCAAAAAGACAGTCAATGATTACCTTTTTCTGCTATAACTATGGCGGTACAAATTTCGGCGGTGTGACTGATGCTCACCGAAAAATGCGTAAATCCGAGGTCTTTTGCGATACGCTTTGCGCTCCCCGACAATTTCAAGTACGGTGCGCCCAGGTCATCGTGCAAAAGTTCGACTTCTGTGAGCCTGAAGTTGCGGATTCCCGTGCCAATCGCCTTTGAAAACGCTTCCTTTGCACAAAATGCCCCCGCATAACTCTGCGCTTTTCGGGATTTGAGTTGTGCAATTTCACTTTCGCCGTACACGCCCTTACAAAACCGCTCGTTCCCTACAGACCGCTCAATGCGGTTAATTTCGACAATATCAATCCCGACTGAGTACATTGCCCTGCACCTGCCTTGGAATAAACACTCGCATACTCTCACGCATTTTATCGTTCGGCTGTAGCAATACCATCCCGACACCATGAACGCTATCACGCACCACACAGTAGTAAATTCCGCTGTCATCTAAATTGACAGGCGACACACGGAACGAAAATTCACGGTTTTGAAGTCGTTCTTTGTCTTTGGAATAGTCGCCGAACTCCTCGATTTCACGAAGTAAAAAGGAGTACATTCTCTTGCGCTTTGACTGCCCCATTATCTTGTCAATATCAAGTTCACCGTTTGTCAGCGAATATTCGTATTCAATGCTCAATGACTTTAAATAAAAAAACGCCGCCGCACCGATACCGAACGCAACCAACACAAACAAACTCGAAAATACACCGAAAACACCTAATATCGCCGCTAAAAAGCACAGCACTATCGCAATACACGCAATAACCACAATGATGATTTTCATCACCTTTTCGATTGGTCTATCCTTCCTTTTTATCAGTTGTTCATTAAAAATGTCCATTTAAACACCCACTTTTTTCATATATTATAATTTTAACATATATTTTACTTTGTTGCAATGCAAAATACTTGAATTTATAAAAATTTAATGATATACTAATTTTATAAGAAATTCGGGCGGTGAAATTTTGAGAGTTATCGGTATCGTTGCGGAATACAATCCGTTTCACAACGGTCATAAACACTTGATAGACTCTGTAAAATCAAGCGGTGACATTATTGTTGCGGTGATGAGCGGAAATTTCGTTCAACGCGGTGACTGTGCAGTATTTGATAAATTCACACGCGCCAAAGCAGCACTTCAAAACGGTGTTGACTTAATAATCGAACTTCCTTTAGAATACGCATTGTCAAGTGCCAAAGACTTTGCCAAAGCGGGTGTTGATGCACTTTCAAAAGTTGGAATAACCCACCTTGCGTTCGGCTCGGAATGTGGGGACACCCACAAACTGCAAACCGCATCACACGCTGTTGATGATGTGCGTGTGAATAGCTGTTTGCGTGAACTGCTCGAACACGGTATGACATTCGCAAAAGCACGAAATACAGCGGTAGAAAAAATTTTCGGTGAAAATATCGGTGCAGTTTTGCAAAATCCAAACGACACTCTCGCAGTCGAATATTTGTCTGCAATAAACAAAATCGGCGGTATCACGCCCATTGCGATTTCCCGATTCGGCGCACAGCACGACGGCGAAGAATGTGGCAACATTGCATCTGCAAGCGGAATACGGCAGAAGATTTACAATGATTTCGATTACCGCATTTTTGTACCCGAAAATTCTTATGATATTTACAAATCCGCAGACATTGCAAAAATCAATAACGCCCGGCGCGCTATATTATGGTCACTTCGCCAAAAAAACGCCGACTATTTTGAAAATTACGATGTATCAGAGGGACTTCATCACCGTATGTATAATGCGGTGCGAAAGGCAAAGTCGCTCGATGAATTGTATGAACTCATCAAAACGAAGCGGTACACACTTGCGAGGATAAGGCGTGCGGTGCTAGCATCCGCACTCGGCACACACAAAATGCGTTGCCCGTATATTCGGGTGCTTGGATTTAACTCACACGGCGCAAAACTTTTAAAAAACGCAGAAAATGTGGTAACATCTTATAAAACGGCAAAAGCGCAAGGTTATGCTGAATATTTTGAGATGGTTAGTCGTACAACCGATTTTTATGCACTGATGTTTGATCATCCGCACGAATGTGGATATGAACTCACACAAGCGGTGCTTAAAATATAAACTATTGAAAGGAACGATAAAAATGACAGTAACAAAAGATTCCATCATCGGAGATGTTCTCGATTTCAACCGTGATACAGCCCCGTTTTTTCTTGAAATGGGTATGCATTGTTTAGGTTGCCCTGCATCCCGCGGGGAAACAATCGAAGAGGCTTGTCAAGTACACGGCACAGACGCTGACGAACTTGTTAGAAAACTCAACGAATTTCTCTCAAAATAGTTTAAAAGGCACTCGTGGGAGTGCCTTTTATTTTTAATTCAATCCAAAACTCACCGACAACGCCTCGTTTACACCCGTCATTGATTGATCGTCAAGACTGCCCATCTTCTCTTTCAGACGCTTTTTGTCAATCGTTCGCACCTGTTCGAGTAATACAATCGAGTCTTTCGACAGACCGCACCCTGCGGCGTTGATGTGAATGTGTGTCGGCAACGAATTTTTAGTATGCTGTGAGGTTATCGCCGCCGCGATAACCGTCGGGCTGTATTTATTACCGACATCGTTTTGTACAATAAGTACCGGACGCACTCCGCCTTGTTCGGACCCGACAACCGGACTTAAATCAGCGTAAAATATATCTCCTCTTTTGATTGTCATAAATTTCACACTCCGTTGTAACTTTGTACTGTTATGATAGCCAAAAAACAGCACTTTTAAACAATCAAAGTGAAAAAATCTCCACCGCTACATTTTACGCTACACCCCGAACTTTTGTTAAAGCTTTACATTAAACCCGCCGTCGCAAATCTCACTTAAAGTTACATCAATAATCTGCCCGCAGATGCTGTTATCCGCATCAGCCCTGACAAGTGTGTAGTCAGGGGTGTACCCCTCAATCAAGCCGTCACGGTTGCGTGATTCAAACAGCACGGGAAATGTCTGCCCTATTCGTGTTTCAAGAAATCTAAGTTGCGTTTTTTCTGCGACATCAAGCATAATTTTGGTACGCTCACGCTTAACATCATTCGGGATATGGTCGGTGAATTTATCCGCCATCGTTCCCTTTCTGCGGGAATACGGAAATACATTGACTTTTGCAAACCCGATTTCACGCACAAAGTCGAGTGACTGTTCAAAATCTTCGTCGCTCTCGCCTGCAAAGCCAACCATAATATCAGTTGTGATTGAACACCATTTAAAACTCTTACGCAGTTTATTTACAATATTTCGGTAAAATTCGGTATCGTAATGGCGGTTCATTCTCTTCAAAGTCTTGTCGCAACCCGCTTGAAGTGACAAGTGAAACTGCGGGCAAAGTTTGTCGATTTTCGCCATTTTTTCAATAATCTCATCTGTCATCATATCGGGTTCGAGTGACCCCAGGCGCACACGCTCGATTCCCTCAACCGATGCCGCCGCCTTTACCGCATCCGCAATGTCAACACCGTCGCCCGTACCGTATGCGGTGAGATTGATGCCGATAAGCACCACTTCCCTGTGCCCACGGTCTGCGAGTGACTGAACTTCCGCAGTAATATCCTCAATCGGCTTTGAACGGATACGCCCGCGAGCGTAGGGAATGATGCAGTAAGTGCAAAATCTGTCGCACCCGTCCTGAATTTTCATAAACGCTTTCGTACGGCTTTCAAAGCCGGAAATTGTTGCGTTGACATTCTCTTTTTTGTGTGGATTGATGTCAATTATACGCTGTCTGTCAATGAAAAATCGGTCTAAATATTCGGGCAAATCGGCGTTTGATGCGTTACCGATTACAATATCCGCCATCTCAAGTTCGTTTGCAACGCTCGGGAATGCCTGCGGAACACACCCTGTCAGCACTATCACGCTATCGGGCAGTTTTTTGCGGATTTTCCTCACAGTGCTGCGTGTTTTACGGTCACTTTCTGCGGTAACTGTGCAGGAATTTATAATAAACACATCGGGATAATCGTCGATTTCGACGATCTCATATCCACGGTTTTGTAACGCTTCACGCATAAGTTGCGTTTCGTATTGGTTGACTTTACAGCCAAGTGTGTAAAATCCGGCTCTCATTTTAACTCTCCTTTTAAGTGTTTTGCAAGTGTGATTAACCGTTCACGGTCGTTTTCAGCGGTGTTTTCATATACTGTACAGAGCAGTTTTGAAAGCACCTTTTTTATGTTTTCACCCTCAATTCCCAGCGACTTTAAATCGTTTCCGTTTACCGCTAAATCGGCAATGGTACAGGGACTTTGAAGTATTGATTTAATGCGGTTTTCGTTGAAATCTTTGTTGTGATACAGAAAGTAAACTCTGAAAAATTCGGTTGCAAAATCCCTACCGATTTTTGAGATTATTCTTTTAAAATCTGTGTCTGTGTCAGTACACTCGATATTTTCAATGCACCCGACAGCGAATTTTTTGAGTTTGTTCGGCACTTTTAGTTTATCGCACACTAAAACATCTGCGTTTGTCAGCAGTAAAAACATCGCAAATCGGGGTAAAATGCTCTTTGGCAGTTTCGAAATTTTTGATAAATCACTGCATTCATTTATAAAAAACGGTGAGAGTCCCCCGCAGTTTATCAGTGGGGAGATATTTTGCGGATTTTGCGACATCAGCGTTTTTTGAAGTTCCGTAAAAACTCTTTCGGCGCTGACATATTTTAAATTTCCCGATAGTTCGAGTGCGCTTTTGAGTGTGTTTTCTTCGATTGAAAAACCGAGTTTTGCCGAAAATCGAAACGCCCGCATAATCCGCAACGCATCCTCCGTGAACCGCTTTTGAGGATTGCCAACTGCACGAATGATGCCCGATTTTAAGTCATCCTGCCCACAAAACAGGTCAACGATGTTCATATCTTTATCCATTGCCATTGCGTTTACAGTGAAGTCACGGCGGCGAAGGTCTGCATTTATATCGTCACACGGGACAACAAAATCAGGGCGGCGGAAATCGGAATACTCACCTTCAGTGCGCATCTGCGTGATTTCAATCGGGTGGCGGTCGTACATCACAGTGACCGTGCCGTGCTTGATGCCCGTTTTTATAACACGGGGAAAAATCTCGCAGATTGTGCGGGGAGAAGCGTCGGTCGTGATGTCATAGTCATCAGGGGCGGTGCAAAGTAACATATCACGCACGCAGCCGCCGACAAGATACGCATTTATGTTATGCTCATATAATGTATTTAAACAGTCGGTGATGTAATCGGGTAACACAACCTCGCTCCTTTCGTTAAACTAATAACCAATAGTGAATAGGTACTGTACTCCACCGTTAGATGAAATCACATTCAATCGCACCCACTACAGCGTGCGTTTCAATCTTCCTAAACCCCACAAACTTGAATGGGTCTTGGGGGTAGACGGTTTTTGATAGGCACAGGGCACTTCCCAAGTCGTTGAGGGGTGAGCAAATCAGAGATAAGACTACAATAAGCACAATCAAGAATTACTACGATTTTTCCAGCG
>JAXJSX010000056.1:0-1810 GCA_036309925.1 Acutalibacteraceae bacterium
CGCCCTCACCGGTGTTATAGAGAATACCCAGTTGAGTTGCGGCCTTTGCGAGAGATGCGTGTGCGTTGTAACTGATAGAGCCGTAACTCATTGCTGAAAACATCATAGGCATAGACAGTTCAATCTGCGCAGGTAAATCACATTTTAATTTACCGTTTTCATCACGATCAATTTTTTGCGGTTTCTTTCCTAAAAACACACGGGTTTCCATAGGTTCACGCAAAGGGTCAATTGGAGGATTGGTTACTTGTGATGCGTTGATTAAAATTTTATCCCAATAAACCGGCAAAGGCTTCGGATTACCCATTGACGAGAGCAAAACACCGCCGCTGTTTGCTTGTTTGTAGATTTCTTTAATCGTGTCATTCTGCCAATTAGCGTTTTCACGCAAAGTGCAATCGCTTTTTACGATTTTTAGCGCTCTTGTCGGGCAAAGAGAAACGCAACGCTGACAGTTTACGCACTTGGTCTCGTCAGCCATCATCACACCTTTTTCTTCATTCAGCGTGTGAACCTCGTTGGCACATTGTCTTTCGCATACACGGCAGGTGATGCAACGGTCCCGGTTCCTTACTACTTCAAATTCAGGGTATACAAATTCTACGCTCATAACTCTACACCGTCCTTAACTTTAATGATTACTGGTTCTCCGCCTGCGGGTGCCCAGATGTTTTGTGCATCCGGCTCCATTGTGCGAATTGCCGCCTCTTCACTGGCGATAAACACTTTATCATCCTTCTCACCAACAACCATTGAACGCAGTTTTAAACGGTCGTTCAAAGCCATAAGTCCGCCGTTGTAACCAAGTACGATTGAAAACGGTCCTGTAATCAGCAGACTCGGGAAGAGTGTGCGTAAATAGAGGTGTTTCTTTTTATCCTCTAAGTCAGTTTTATTTTCAATGGTACTCCAGAAAGGAGCGGCAATTACACTTGCGGCCTCGCTTAGAGTGAGTCCTTGTATACGGATAAGATAATCCATAATATATGTAATTACTTCTGTGTCGGTTTGCAGTGTGCATTTATATCCGAACATCTCAATAAAACGGCGGTTGGCATCATACGATGAAATTTCACCGTTGTGAACGATTGAGTAGTCGAGCAGTGTAAAGGGATGCGCTCCGCCCCACCAACCCGGAGTGTTTGTCGGGTATCTGCCGTGGGCCGTCCAGGAGTAACCTTCGTATTCGTCTAATCTATAGAAAACACCGACATCCTCAGGGAAACCGACTGCTTTGAAAGTACCCATATTCTTTCCGCTTGAAAAAACATATGCACCTTTCATTTCGGTGTTGATTTTCATTACAGTGCGTGCAACAAACTCTTTTTCATCCAGTTGCATTGACGCGAGAACGGATTTCAAAGGATCAACAAAGTATCTCCATATAATAGGTTCATCGGTGATTGCGGGAATTTTTCTTGTAGGGATTATTTCGGATTTAACGATTTCAAATCTTTCTTTTAAAAACACTTCACAACTCTTTCTTGTAGCTCTGTCATTGAAGAACATATGTAATGCATAGAAATCTTTGTATTCGGGATATATACCGTATGCGGCAAAACCGCCTCCCAGACCGTTTGAACGATCGTGCATCGGTTTCATAGCATTGGTTATCATCTCGCCTGACATTCTGTTTCCCTCTTTAGATATAACAGCTGCAATAGCACATCCTGAGGGGATTCGCACTTGACCTTCTAACTTCATATTGGTATCTTTCCTTTCATCCGAAATAAAAAAAGGTGCTCATCTCAAGTCAGACACAAGTCTGCTTTGAAACGAACACCTTTGCTCATTTACAAACATTATACAC
>JAXJSX010000057.1:0-13176 GCA_036309925.1 Acutalibacteraceae bacterium
CAACCGGTGTTGTCACTGATGAAGTTGTTTATATGACCGCAGACGAAGAAGACGATTATATCGTAGCACAGGCGAACGAACCGCTTGATGAAAATGGTAGATTTGTGCGTCCGAGAGTAAACTGCCGTCATAGAGATGAATTCCTTGAAGTTGAAAACTCAATGGCAGACTTTATGGATGTATCTCCGCGTATGATCGTATCTGTTGCAACAGCAATGATTCCGTTCCTTGAAAACGATGACGCTAACCGTGCGCTTATGGGTTCAAACATGCAGCGACAGGCTGTACCGCTGCTTGTAACCGAATCACCGATTGTCGGTACAGGTATGGAATATAAAGCAGCAGTTGACTCAGGCGTTACCGTGCTTGCAAAAGAAGACGGTATTGTTAAAAGAGTTAGTGCGGATGAAATCGAAATCACAAACTCACTCGGTGAAGACAAAAAGTACGAACTCGTTAAATTCACCCGTTCCAACCAAGGCACCTGTATCAACCAGAAACCGATCGTCAACGCAGGCGATGAGGTTAAAAAAGGCGATGTAATCGCAGACGGCCCTGCTGTTCAAAACGGTGAAATCGCACTCGGTAAGAATATGCTTATCGGCTTTATGACTTGGGAAGGTTACAACTACGAGGATGCTGTATTATTAAACGAAAATCTCGTTAAATACGATAAATTCACATCAATCCACATTGAAGAATTTGAAACCGAAGCAAGAGATACAAAACTCGGCGCAGAAGAAATCACAAGAGATATTCCGAATGTCGGCGAACTCGCGCTCAAAGACCTTGACGAACGCGGTATCATCCGTATCGGCGCTGAAGTTACATCGGGCGATATCCTTGTAGGTAAAGTAACACCTAAGGGTGAATCCGAACAGACAGCAGAAGAAAGACTGCTTCGTGCAATCTTCGGTGAGAAAGCAAAAGAAGTCCGTGATACTTCACTTCGCGTTCCGCACGGTCAGTACGGTACGGTAGTTGATGTTAAAGTATTCACAAGAGAGAATTCCTCCGAACTTAACCCCGGCGTTAATATGGTAGTTCGTTGCTACATCGCACAGAAGCGCAAGATTTCTGTCGGCGATAAGATGGCGGGCCGTCACGGTAACAAAGGTGTCGTATCGCGTATTCTCCCGCAGGAAGATATGCCGTTCCTGCCCGACGGTACTCCGCTTGATATCGTATTAAACCCGCTGGGCGTACCTTCACGAATGAACATCGGTCAGGTGCTTGAAGTGCATTTAGGCTATGCCGCAAAAGCACTCGGATGGAAGATTTGCACCCGCGTATTTGACGGCGCAAAAGAAGACGACATCAGAGAGTGTTTGAAAGAAGCAGGTTACGCTGAAGACGGTAAAACCGTACTTTACGATGGTAGAACAGGTCTGCCGTTTGATAACCGAGTAACAGTCGGCTATATGTACTTCCTTAAACTCCACCACTTAGTTGACGATAAAATCCACGCCCGTTCAACCGGTCCTTACTCACTTGTCACCCAGCAGCCGCTCGGTGGTAAAGCACAGTTCGGCGGTCAGCGTTTCGGTGAAATGGAAGTTTGGGCGCTCGAAGCATACGGCGCAGCATACACTCTCCAGGAAATCCTCACCGTAAAATCTGACGATGTTGAAGGCCGTGTAAAAACATTCGAGTCAATCGTTAAGGGCAAAAACGTTCCGAAAGCAGGCGTGCCCGAATCGTTCAAGGTTCTTATCAAAGAATTACAGTCACTTGCACTCGATATTCAGGTGCTTGATGCTGACGATAACGAAATCGACTTGAAACAGGTAATCGACGATGAAAACGATTATGTAAGAGCAATTTCAGTCGGCTCAGAATCCGATGAAATTAAAAACGACACCGTTGTTGACGGTCTTGAAGGCTTCGGCGTACAGGACGAGAGCGGCGAATATGTTGACGATGAAGACGATTTCATCGAGGCAGATGATGTTGACGACGACTATGACGACGGCGATATGGACGCTTCGGATTATCTCGATTTTGAAGATAATGACGAAGACAATGAATAAAGGAGGACGGAAATATGCCTATCAAAGATTTTGAATCCATCCGTATAGGACTCGCGTCTCCCGAAAAGATTCGCGAATGGTCATACGGCGAAGTAACCAAGCCGGAAACCATCAACTACCGTACATTAAAACCCGAAAAAGACGGTCTTTTCTGCGAAAAGATTTTTGGACCGACTAAGGATTGGGAATGTCATTGCGGTAAATATAAGAAAAACCGTTTTAAAGGCAAAATTTGCGAACGATGCGGCGTTGAAATCACAAAATCAAGTGTCCGCCGTGAGCGTATGGGTTCAATCGAACTCGCAGCTCCTGTATCACACATTTGGTACTTTAAAACTATCCCTTCAAAAATTGCATTTACACTCGATATGTCCCCGCGTGATTTGGAACAGGTACTGTATTTCAGCAGATATATCGTAATTGATCCGGGTAACACATCACTTCAAAAGATGCAGCTTCTTGACGAGAAGCAGTTTGCTGATGCATATGAAAAATATGAAGACGATTTCCGCGCAGAAATGGGCGCAGAAGCAATCCGTGAATTGCTCGAAGAAATTGACCTTGAAGCACTCAGCGCACAACTTAAAAAG
Source organism: Acutalibacteraceae bacterium (assembly GCA_036309925.1). Classification (GTDB taxonomy): domain Bacteria; phylum Bacillota; class Clostridia; order Oscillospirales; family Acutalibacteraceae; genus RUG14109. The sequence continues at coordinate 2,621 of JAXJSX010000057.1, forward strand.
GAAATCGAAGAAGCAACCGGACAAAAACGCAGCAAACTTTCTCGCCGTTTGGAGATCATCGAATCCTTCCGTATGTCAAACAACCGTCCTGAATGGATGATTTTGACAGTTCTCCCTGTACTTCCGCCGGACATCCGTCCGATGACACAGCTCGAAGGCGGCAGATTTGCAACATCCGACTTAAATGACCTTTACAGACGAGTTATCAACCGTAACAACCGTCTTAAAAGACTTCTCGAACTCGGCGCGCCGAACATTATCGTGCGTAATGAGAAGAGAATGCTCCAGGAAGCAGTTGACGCACTCATCGACAACGGCCGTCGCGGCAGACCTGTCACAGGTCCGAACAACCGCGAACTCAAATCCCTTTCGCATATGCTCAAAGGTAAGCAGGGCCGTTTCAGACAAAACCTTTTGGGTAAACGTGTTGACTATTCAGGCCGTTCGGTTATCGTTGTAGGCCCTGAACTTAAAATCTACCAGTGCGGTCTTCCTAAGAAAATGGCACTTGAACTGTTCAAGCCGTTCATTATGAAACGCCTTGTTGAAACAGGTGCCGCAACCAACATCAAAACCGCAAGAAAGATGATTGACCGTTCGCGTTCAGAGGTTTGGGATGCACTCGAAACCGTTATCAAAAACCACCCGGTATTCTTGAACCGTGCGCCAACACTTCACAGACTCGGTATCCAGGCATTTGAGCCGATTTTGGTTGAAGGTAACGCTATCAAACTGCACCCGCTCGTATGTACCGCGTTCAACGCTGACTTCGACGGTGACCAGATGGCTGTTCACGTACCGCTTTCAGCAGAAGCACAGGCGGAAGCACGCATCCTTATGCTTGCCGCAAACAACCTGTTAAAGCCGTCAGACGGTAAACCTGTAACCGTACCGACACAGGATATGGTCCTCGGTTCATACTACCTTACTTTAGTCCGTCCCGAAGAGCCGGGCACAGGCAAGGTATTCCGCAATAAAGATGAAGCACTTATGGCGTATGACGCAGGCGTTATCGGATTACACGCACCGATTAAAGTCAGAGTCACAGGTGAGTGGCAGGGCGAACAGATTACAAGAATTATCGATGCTACCGTCGGTTACCTTATCTTCAATGAATCTGTTCCGCAGAACCTCGGCTTTGTCAACAGAACCGAAGGTCACGAACTCGACCTTGAAATTATGTTCACAAAGAACGAAGACGGCACTTATAAAGCAAATAAAGCAGGCAAAAAACTGCTCGGTAAAATCATCGACGCTTGTATCCGTGTAAACGGTACTGCCGTCACATCAGAAGTGCTCGACAACATTAAGAACACAGGTTATAAATACTCAACTAAGGGCGCTATTACAATCGCTGTATCCGACGCAGTCGTACCGCCGATTAAAGCTCAGAAGATTGCTGAAGCAGAATCAAAGATTGAAGTTGTTACAAAGCAGTTCAACCGTGGTCTTATGTCGAACGAAGGCAGAGCAAAGCAGGTACAGAATATTTGGCAGGATACAGTTGACCAGGTATCAGCAGCACTCACAGAAAACCTTTCTGAATATAACCCGATCAATATGATGGTTGATTCAGGTGCGCGTGGTTCTGCAAGCCAGATTCGTCAGCTTGCAGGTATGCGTGGTCTTATCGCCAACACATCGGGTAAAATCATCGAAGTACCGATTCGTTCTAACTACCGTGAAGGTCTTAATGTACTTGAATACTTCATTTCATCGCGTGGTGCGCGTAAAGGTCTTGCCGATACAGCGCTTCGTACCGCTGACTCGGGTTACCTTACCCGTCGTCTTGTTGATATTTCACAGGATGTTATTGTCAGAGAAGATGATTGCCATACCGACGAAGGACTCGAAGTGTTCGACATCTACGATGGCAAACAGCTTATCGAAGATGTTCAGGAACGCCTTATCGGCAGATACCTCTTTGAACCGGCAGTGCATCCTGAAACCGGCGAAATCATTATGGATACAGACCATATGATGACTTATGACGACGCTAAACGCATCGTAGATGCAGGCATCCGCCGTTGCAAGATTCGCTCGATTCTCACCTGTAAAGCAAAACGCGGTATCTGTAAGAAATGTTACGGATCGAACCTCGCAACAGGCTTGCCTGTCACAATCGGCGAAGCAGTCGGTATCGTTGCCGCACAGTCTATCGGTGAACCGGGTACTCAGCTTACAATGCGTACTTTCCATACCGGTGGTATCGCATCAAGCGAAGACATCACACAAGGTCTTCCCCGTGTCGAAGAACTCTTTGAAGCACGCAGACCTAAACATTCTGTATTCCTTTCAGAAGTTTCAGGCTTTGTCAGAATCGAAAATGTCAAGAAAAACCGCGAAATTGTTGTTACCGCAGAAGACGGTTCCGACGAAAAGCGTTATGTTATCCCCTACGATTACCGTATCTATGTACAGGACGGCGACAAAGTTGAAAAAGGCTTCCAGCTTACTGACGGTGTTATTTATCCGCAGGATGTTCTTGCAATCCTCGGCGCACAGGCAGTTCAAAACTACCTGATCGCACAGGTACAGGGCGTATATCGTACACAGGGTGTTGATATCAACGATAAACACATCGAAGTTATCGTTCGTCAGATGATGAGAAAGATAAATGTCGATGATAACGGTTCGACTGATATGATTCCGAATACTCACATTGAGTGCGGAACATTCTACGCAAAGAACGAAGAAATCAGAGAAAGAATTGCCGCAGGCGAAACCGATTTAGTCGAGGCTACCGGCTCACCGACACTCCTCGGTATCACCAAAGCATCCCTCGCAACCGAATCGTTCCTGTCTGCCGCATCATTCCAGGAAACCACTCGTGTCCTTGCAGATGCTGCAATTAAGGGCAAGAAGGATGAACTCTTCGGCTTGAAGGAAAATGTAATTATCGGTAACCTTATCCCCGCAGGTACAGGTATGAAGTTCTACTCTCAGTCAACACTTGATGTTGAAGCAGAAGAAGCACTTTCAGACGCTCCCGATGAAATCGTTTATTCAACTGATGAATCAGTCGAAGTTACAACAGATGTAGAATATTAAAATAAAAAACCTCTCTCTTTTTAACAAGAGAGAGGTTTTTGTTTAGAGGCTCTAACCGATAACTTTATAGCCTTGTGCTTCAACGGTTGACTTCAAAATATCGTCTGCCACATCTTTAGTGAGTACCACAACCGCATTGCCGTCTTTGTGGCTCGGTGTTGCAGATTCAACTCCGTCAATGCTTTCAAGCGCAGACTTTACGTGAGCCTCACAATGCGGACACATCATACCCTCGATTTTAATTGTTTTTTCCATTTTAGATACCTTTCCTTTTTTATTTTCAGCGCCGAAAAGTTTCACAAAATTCAACCTCAACGCATTAGTTACAACACAAAAACTCGATAAACTCATCGCCGCCGCGCCAATCATCGGATCGAAACTCCACCCGAATAAATGCACAAATGCTCCCGCCGCCAGCGGTATACCGATAATATTATAAATAAACGCCCAAAACAGATTTTCTCGGATATTTTTAAGCGTTTTTTGGCTTAAATGTATCGCAGATGCCACATCCGTAAGCCGACTGTTCATCAGCACTACATCTGCCGCATCAATCGCAATGTCAGTGCCTGCACCAATCGCAATGCCGACATCAGCTCGGGTGAGTGCAGGCGCATCGTTGATGCCGTCACCAACCATCGCAACAGAATTTTTCTCTTGCAAGCGCTTTATAACATTCTCTTTGCCGTCGGGCAGCACTCCCGCAATCACTTCATCCACCCCCGCAATTTCACCAATGGCACGTGCGGTTTTCTCATTGTCGCCTGTCAGCATAATAACGCGCAGTCCCATCTTCTGAAGCCGTTTTATCGCCTGCGCACTGTCTTCCTTGATTGTATCTGCCACCGCAACAAGCCCCAAAAATTCGTTATCTTTTGCAAAATAAAGCGGTGTTTTACCGTCGTTACTTAAACTTTCAGCCTTGAGTTTTGTATCGCTTGGTATCTCACAAACTTCGCTTATAAAATCAAGATTTCCGCCGTAAAGACTATGACCGCCGAGTTTAGCTGTCAGCCCTTTTCCTGCAACTGCCCGAAAATCTGTCACATCACCGACTGCGATTTTTAAAGCCTGTGCATACTGCATCACCGCTTTTGACAGGGGATGCTCACTCCTATTCTCTAACGCCGCCGCATACTCTAAAAGACGGTCGTTATTTGCAATAACATCAGTCACACTCGGCTCGCCGTTAGTTATTGTGCCTGTTTTGTCGAGTACCACCGTTTTAACCTTGCCCGCCATTTCAAGTGACTGCGCAGTTTTAAATAAAATGCCCGACTTTGCCCCGACACCGCTACCGACCATTATCGCAACGGGTGTTGCAAGTCCTAAAGCACACGGGCAACTTATCACAAGCACACTAATCGCACGGGCAAGTGCATAACCGCCTGTTTGCCCGACTAAAAGCCATATTATAAGTGTTAAAACTGCAATTAAAATCACGGCCGGCACAAACATTCCCGATACTTTATCAGCAATCTTCGCAATCGGTGCTTTTGTAGATGCCGCATCGCTTACCATTTTAATAATCTGCGAAAGTGCAGTGTCTTCGCCGACTTTCACCGCCCGACATTCAATGTACCCCGATTTATTCACAGTCGCCGCATAAACCGAGTCGCCTGATGCCTTGTCAACAGGCACGCTCTCGCCTGTCAGCGCCGACTCATCAACCGATGTTATGCCGGACACTACCACCGCATCAACAGGGATGCTGCCGCCCGGCTTTACAACAAAAATATCACCCACCAAAACATCGCTCACAGGGATTTCAACTTCCTCGCCATTGCGTTTTACAATCGCCGTTTTCGGTGCAAGATTGATAAGTCCACGCAGAGCATCGGTAGTCTTGCCTTTAGAGCGTGCCTCCAACATTTTGCCGACTGTAATCAGCGTTAAAATCATCGCCGCCGACTCAAAATAAAACTCGTGCAAGTAGTGGGAAGCATGCAAAAAATTGCCCATAGCCTGTGCGTGTGTCATTGCAAACAATGCGTATAAACTGTAAATGAACGACGCACCCGAGCCCAGAGCCACAAGCGTGTCCATATTCGGCGATAGTTTAACCGCACTTTTTATACCGCTTATAAAAAACTTGCGGTTTATGAACATAATTATCATTGTGAGTATCAGTTGCACAATCCCAACTGCAACAGGGTTGCTTTGGAAAAATGCGGGTAGCGGAAAATTCCACATTACATACCCCATTGAAAAGTACATTAAAACAACCAAAAAGACAACCGAACTCCACAACCGCTTTTTCAGGGCAGGGGTTTCACGGTCTTTAAACATATCGGATTCATCAGCTTTTGCCTTTTGCCCTTTAAAGCTCGCAGTATATCCCGCATCAGCCACAGCACTAATTACATCATCTACGCTGAAATTGCCCTCAACGCCCATCGAGTTTGTGAGCAAACTCACCGCGCAGGACGTCACTCCCGACACCTTTAATACCGCTTTTTCAACTCGTGTAACACACGCCGCACAACTCATTCCGGTTACATTAAACTGTACCATATTTCTCACCTACTTCATCAATTTTTGCAAAATATTAAGCAGTTCATCCACCGTTTGCAAATTATCGTTTTTAATATCATTAACGACGCAAGATTTAATGTGACTTTTAAGCAGTTCACGGCTAAACGAATCAAGCGCACTGTTTGCCGCAGACACCTGCGTTAAAATATCAGTGCAGTACGCGCTGTCTTCTACCATCTTCTTTATACCGCGAATTTGCCCCTCGATCCGATTTAATCGGTTGATTAACAGTTTGTATTCATCATCCGAACAGTACTTTTTCTTATGTGCGCAACATTTATCCATATTATTCCCTCCATTTTTCCTATAATAATTATATACTCCCCGGGGGTATATGTCAACCGCTTTTTTCTTGACTTTTTGCAAGATGTTTTGTATTATAATAGAAGTGAAAAACGGAGGTGTGAAATGAATATTTTTGCAAGAACAAAGTTACTGCTCGGCGAAGATGCGATTGAAAGACTGAAAAATTCGCGCGTTGCGGTGTTTGGTATAGGAGGAGTCGGCGGATATACTGTCGAGGCGCTCGCTCGTAGCGGGGTGGGTACGCTTGATTTAATCGACAACGATACAGTCAGCGTCACCAATATTAACCGTCAAATTATTGCACTTCACAGCACAGTCGGCAGACTCAAAGTCGATGTAATGAAAGAGCGTGTACTTGATATAAATCCCGATATAAATGTCAATACCTATAGCACCTTTTACACACCCGACACAAAGGATATTTTTGACTTTACACAGTACGATTATGTTGTCGATGCAATCGACACCGTCGCAGGCAAGATTTCTCTCGCAGTTGAGTCGGAGAAATCGGGTACACCGATTATCAGTTCGATGGGTGCGGGCAATAAACTTGATCCGACACAGTTTGAAGTTGCGGATATTTACAAAACTTCGGTTTGTCCGCTTGCGCGTGTGATGCGGTATGAACTCAAACGCGCAGGGGTAAAAAAACTCAAAGTTGTATATTCAAAAGAAAAGCCGATTGCACCGCACGATATTAACACCGGCGAGGTTGTGAATAAACGGCAAATTCCGGGAAGCACAGCGTTTGTACCGTCGGTTGTGGGGCTGATTATCGCGGGGGAAGTTATAAAGGAGATTACAAATGGCGCGAGAACTTAAAGAGTACCAACTCATAGAACGCAGTATCGTGAAAAAATACCGCAAAACTATCTGGAATCCGTTTATCGAGGCGGTAAAGAAATATCAACTTATAGAGCCAAACGACAAAATCGCTGTCTGCATTTCGGGCGGTAAAGACTCAATGCTCCTTGCAAAACTAATGCAACAACTGCAAAGATACAGCGAAATTCCGTTTGAGCAGATTTTTCTTGTGATGGACCCGGGATACAATAAAATCAACCGCGAGAAAATAAAGAGCAACGCAGAAAAACTCAATGTACCGATAATTGTCTTTGAAACCGATATTTTCGATGTCGCAAATTCGGTCACACAAACGCCGTGCTACCTTTGCGCAAGGATGAGAAGAGGGCATTTGTATAACAAGGCAAAGCAACTCGGATGCAATAAAATCGCACTCGGTCATCATCTATCCGATGTAATCGAAACCACCGTTATGGGAATGTTCTACGGCTCGCAAATCCAAGCGATGCTCCCAAAACTTCACAGTCAAAATTTTGAGGGGATGGAACTTATCCGCCCGATGTACTGTATCAATGAAGATGCGATAAACGCTTGGAAACGCTACAATAATCTTGACTTTATCCAATGCGCTTGCCGATTCACAGAGCATATCAGCGAAAGCGGTGACGGAATCGGCGACTCAAAACGTCAGGAAGTCAAAATGCTGATAAGAGAGCTTCGTAAAGTCAATCCCAATATTGAAAAAAGCATCTATAACAGCATCCACGCTGTCTGCCTTGACACTATGCCCGGCTACAAAACAAAAGGCGAATATCATTCATTTTTGGATGAATATTAAAAACGAAAAGCACCCGTGAGGGTGCTTTCTTAATTTGAAACAGACAGCACCGCTGTGCCGTTTTTTATTGTTTTATTGGTAAACGTACCACTCACCGTCGTATTTTACGGCAACGCCCATTGATGCGGCCATATCTGTAGAAATATCACCCTGAACCTTGAGTTTTACCGTTACATAGACTAAATCGGTGATTTTTGCCTTTTCAGTTTCATCCTCGATTTCACTCAAAAACGCTTCAAGCATTTGGTCTGTTGCACGGTCAACATCAAGTACCTGTGCAGATACAGTATATCCTTCGCCATAGGTTGCGGCGAAATTTGTTTGAAGTTCGGCATTATAATCTTCTGCACTACCGTAACTTGCGTTGAAGTTTTCTTCAGCCTTACTTGCTGTGGGCGGATAAAGATAGGTGAAATATTCTTCCATCTTGCCGTTGTACTGCGATAAAATCATATTTTTAACAGGCGTACTCGGCACAACCTTAAACAAATATAAATACACGATAGCGGCAATGATTGCTGCTGCTAAAACACCGAGCAATACATATAACGGCGCTTTGCTTTTCTCTTTGTAGGTGTATTCATACTTTGGCAGACTGTTTTCTAAAATGTCGTCAACATTTTCTTCTTCGGGTTCTTCAGATACATCGTCGGGTGCTTCTTCGGTTTCAGTAACATCGTCGGTTGCTTCTTCAATTTCTTCAACATCGACTGATGAACAGTAAGGGCAGTTTTCAAGTTCGCTTTCGAAGGTTTGATTGCATTGTAAACACTTTTTCAATTCATTCACTTCCAAATCATTTTTATTTCATTTTACAACATAACTTTGAATTTGTCAACATAGACTTGTCTTGAAAAAGGGTGATTATATGTTAAACTATATCTGGGTGGGTATGATGATACTTTCGTTTATTTGTGCGGCAATTACGGGCAGAATGAACGAACTGTGCAATGCGATTTTCACAGGTGGGGAAAGTGCGGTGTCATTGTGCATTTCATTGCTTGCAACCGTCACCCTTTGGAGCGGTATGATGAACATAGCCAAACATTCCGGGATTGTAAATCTTTTATCTAAAGCACTCCGCCCGATATTCAAACGCATTTTTAATGTTTCACCCGACTCTGATGCGGCAGGAGCGATATGTATGAATGTTTCTGCGAATATGCTGGGACTATCAAACGCTGCAACCCCGTTCGGACTTGAGGCAATGCAACATCTGCAAAAAGAGAATCCCGATAAATCCACCGCGTCAGACGATATGATAACCTTTGTGCTGATAAATACCGCATCTGTGCAGATTATACCTACGACTGTTGCACAAATCCGTGCAAAATACGGCGCAGTATCACCGTTTGACATTGTCGGGTGCGTTTGGATAACGAGTATCGCAACGCTGATTTTTGTGCTTATTTTAAATGAGATTATCAGGAGAGTGAAAAAGTGTCATACATAGGAATGTGGTTTGCACCTGTGATTATTTGTATAATCACAGTTACGGGTTTGTGCTGTACAGACAATGTTTTTTCACATTTTACATCGGGCGCTAAAGATGGCATAAAAACGGTCTATACAATCGCACCGAGCCTTATCGGTCTTATTACAGCGGTTGAAATGCTCAAATCATCAGGCGCAATCGACTTACTAAACTACGCTTTTTCACCGCTCGCAAATCTAATCCATCTGCCGCAAGATGTGATGCCGCTTGTGTTGCTTCGTTCCATCAGCGGCGGCGGCGCACTTGCAATGCTTGACAGACTTATCGCATCAGCAGGTCCTGACTCGCTTTCAGGCAGAATTGCGAGTGTTATGTGTGCATCAAGCGAAACCACACTTTATACCTCCACACTCTATTTTTCAAGCGTGAAGATCAAGCGTGTGCGACATACATTGGCAGTAGCGCTGATTGCTGATTTTGTCTGCGTTATCATCAGCAGTATCACAGTGCGGTTGATGTTCTGATACGAAAATGTGTAATTTGTTAAAAAATAGTCAATCAAATCGCTAAAAAACAAAAAAGTTTTAACAAATAACAAATTTTTCGACTTTTGTACTTGAAATTTTAAGCGGAGTTTATTATAATTAAAATTGTGGAATATTGTGAAATATTCAAGAATTGAAAGGAATGAAGACAATGATTAACTATTCACATGAAGTTGAACAAATGTGCGTTGTTAAAAAGGGCCCGAACCACGGTCCCGCTCCCATCCCCGAAGAGGGCAAATGGGTTAAAGCTTATGAAATCAAAGATATTTCAGGCTTTTCGCACGGTATCGGTTGGTGCGCTCCTCAGCAGGGCACCTGCAAAATCTCTCTCAATGTTAAAGAGGGTATCGTAGAAGAGGCACTCGTTGAAACAATCGGTTGCTCGGGTATGACTCACTCTGCTGCTATGGCTGCAGAAATTCTCCCCGGCAAAACTTTGCTTGAATGCCTTAATACTGACCTTGTTTGCGACGCTATCAATGTTGCAATGAGAGAAATCTTCTTACAGTTCGTATACGGTAGAACACAGTCTGCTTTCTCTGAAGACGGTCTTGTTGTCGGCGCAGGTCTTGAAGACCTCGGTAAAGGCCTTCGTTCACAGGTTGGTACAATGTTCTCAACCAAGAAAAAGGGTGTTCGTTATCTCGAAATGGCTGAAGGCTATGTAACCAAACTCGCTCTTGATGAAGACGACGAAGTTACAGGTTATCAGTTCGTAAAACTCGGCAAAATGCTCGAAGATATCCGTCACGGTATGACTCCTAACGAAGCATACGAAAAGAACATCGGTTCTTACGGTCGTTTCGAGAATGCTGCTAAATACATCGACCCGAGAGAAGAATAAGGAGGTAACGCACAATGGCTAATGAAATCAAATTCGAAGGCAAAGAGCGCAGAATGGCGAAAATCGAGCAGTGCCTCAAAGAGTACGGTATCGAAAGTTTAGAAGCTGCAAAAGCGCTTTGCGAGTCAAAAGGTATTGATGTTGAAGCAATCGTTAAAGGCGTTCAGCCGATTGCTTTTGAAAACGCTGTATGGG
>JAXJSX010000058.1:0-2779 GCA_036309925.1 Acutalibacteraceae bacterium
AGTGGCGAACGCCCCCAGCCCCCCCTTTAGGGGGCGTTCGCTTCGCTCTATCGAGCGAATGGGGTGCGAAATTTTTAAATCCATCGCCGCAGGCGACACCTTACCTATTACTTATTAGTTATTCCATTCCCATCTTTGTCTTATTGACACTACGGATTGTTTAACATTTTTTCGGTTTAAAAACACGGATAAAACATTCACGGTTTTAAGCGTTTTAAAATAGATTTCATCTGTATCCCCGTCAACGAAAATGATTTTCTGCACCAGCGGTTTTCCCGCTTTATTTTCGATTGTATGGAGCATTACCGTATGATCAAGCAAACCGCTCACAAAATCATAAACAGCGCAAACCCACTCTTTAGCGGTATCGTAGTCAAACGCAAAAAAGTCACGTTTAAAACCACTAAACCCCACTCTGACTTTTTCAACCGAGATAATATTAACATACAACCCGCTGTCAAAATCAATTAAAATTTTAATATTTGCAGGTCTTTTATTTATATTGAGTTTATCATTTTGCAGACTTTCCCCGCACTCCAAAAACATCTTCAAAAAATCTTCTTTTTGGTTGATGCCCGTTGCTCTTCTGGGTTTCATTTTCTCACCTGTTCCTCTCAATTTCGCTAACCGCCAGCCTATCGCACCGCTCATTTTCGGGATGGCCGTTATGCCCTTTCACCCACACAAATCGGACGCTATGCTTATCGCACAAGCACAGCAACTGCTCGAACAAATCGGCATTAAGTGCAGGCTTTTTATCTTTTTTTCGCCAACCGTTTGATTTCCAACTGCGCGCCCAACCGAGATTTATCGAATCACAAACATATTTGCTGTCTGTAGTGAGTATGACTTCACACGGCTCTTTCAATGCGGACAACGCCGAAATGACCGCTGTAAGTTCCATACGGTTATTGGTAGTATCGCGACTTCCGCCTGACATCTGCCTTTCATAGTCGCCGTATTTAAGTATTGCGCCCCAACCGCCCGGCCCGGGATTACCCGAACACGCACCGTCTGTAAAGATTTCAACTTTTTTCATTTTAATTCCTCACCGCACAAAAAGTAGTATGCGCTTTCAATAGCATTTTTAGCAGACTGAAATTCCTGCGAATTTGAATCGGTACGATAGTCAAACATCTTTGTAAATTTATCGAGATCGGATTTCAGCGGTTCGAGATATTTTAATGTAAGCGATTTTGTTACATCAAAAAACTCTTTTTTTCGGGATTTATCGAGTTTTTGCTCGGCATTTTTGAGCAGTAACGCCATATGCGGAAAACACAAAAACTCCTGATTTTTATAGCTCTCTCTGAAATGCGAATCTGTGTTGTAACTTTTAAAAAACGTATCGAGCAGATGCGACATATTACGCTCAATTCCATCACACACAAAGCAGGTTTTTAAGATTTCGTCAGCGGTTGCGGCGGACTTTTTCATCGACGAAAACATACCGCCCGAAAGCACCGACTTTTCCAGTTCATCCAGGTGTGTACGAAGCATCAAAGCGAGTGCAAGACGGTTTTTACCCGACTTCAATTTTATCAGATGTTTATCGCAGAAACCGAGTTTATTTGTGATTATGCGAGTGTCAGGCTCCATCATTGAATCGCCCAGAGTATAGTCGATCATACGGCTTTCGATAATGTCACGCATAGCGCAGACAGGACAGCCGTTTTGCTCCTCTAAAATTTTATTTATCGGGATAGTACACAGATTTTCACGCATAATTTCACCTTTTTCAAAAATTTACACTTTCCATTATAACACAAATTTGATATAATAGGTATAGTTTTTTTGAAAAAGGTGTAAAAATGTTTGAAATTATTGAAAACGGCGGTAATGTGATACTCAAAAATGTGCGTTCGTTTGATTTATCACAGACACTCGATTGCGGACAGGCGTTTCGTTTCATATACGACGGTGAATTTTGGCACGGCAACGCTTTAGGTGTTGATTTGAAAATGAAGCAAGACGGCGAGAGCATCACATTTTTTGATATGACAAAGGCTGAGTTTACAGAAAAATTCTATTCCTATTTCACGCTTGATATTGATTACGATGCTTTAAAATTGCGGTTTCAAGAGGATGAAAATTTAAAAAAGGCGATTGATTTTGCGGGTGGTATACGCTTACTTCGTCAAGATAAATGGGAATGTCTGTGCTCGTTTATTATCTCGCAAAACAACAATATCCCACGAATCCGCGGGATAATAAATCGGTTGTGCGAGCATTTTCATAAGTTCCCGACTGCAAATGATCTGCAGTCGTTCACTCCCGATGATTTAGGATTTTTACGCGCAGGGTTTCGTGCTAAATACATCATTGATGCGGCGCAAAAAGTGGCTTGCGGTGAGGTCAGACTTTCGAGTTTGCCCGATATGGCTTATGAAGATGCAAAAGCGGAGCTTATGAAAATCAAGGGTGTAGGCCCTAAAGTTGCAGACTGCGTGTTACTGTTTTCGTGCGAACATTTTGAGGCTTTCCCTAAAGATGTATGGATAAATCGGGTGATGAGCGAGATGTACCCGCAGGGATTGCCCGAATGTATGGGGGAATATGCAGGCGTTGCACAGCAGTATTTGTTTCATTACATAAGAAACAACAGCAACAAATAACTAATCACTATTAGTTTAACTATCGGTGGAGAACAATCCCTTTGAACCCCACAAGCCTTAATGGGTCTTGGGGGTAGATGGTTTTTGATATGCACAGGGCATCCCCCAAGTCGTTGAGGGGTGAGCAAATCAGAGATGAAACCTTGACAAGCACAATCAAGAAT
>JAXJSX010000059.1:0-6591 GCA_036309925.1 Acutalibacteraceae bacterium
GAGAGGATCGGGAAAATAACACCTACTGTATCGCCGCCGAGTTTTGCCTTAACATCAGCTGCAATATTGTCAACCGACGCATAGTTACCCTGTGCACGAGCAACGATAGATTCAGTCACCGAGATAACATCACGGTCGTGAAGTTCAAATCCTTCGATTTCAGCCGCTTCAAGTACGCTTGAAGCCACGATTTCAGCGAGATTATCGCCCTGACGGATAATCGGGCAACGAATGCCTCGCGACACGGTTCCTACTCTACGTTCTTTCTGTTCCATATATACAATCCTTTCTTTTGGGGGACAATCTAACCCCTTGTAGTAACGCAAAAAATTGCGCCTACCGTTACATTATAAACTATTTAACATAAAATTTCAAGTGGTAAACAAAAAATATGCGTCCTATTTCAAAAATTCTTTGAGCTTGGGCAACTGCTTTTCCATAAGCGACCGACCGATTTCATATACACGCTTTAAATTATCGGGATTATGCTCAATTCTGCCGATAGACAGTACGCTATCAGGTTTTATTACAAATGTATTACCCGACTTTTCTGCATCTTTAACATACCGGAGTTGTGCGTTATACATTAAATGTCGTTCTTCAACCGCCTTTATAAGATTGGGATATTTGCGGTATTGCATTTTTACAATCCTGCTTGCCTTGTTCGGTTTTTTAACATATCCATCCGGCTGTGTGAGTACTACTACATTTTTTTCATAACCGATACTTTGGAAGTATTCGAGCGGTATAGAATCGACTAAACCGCCGTCAAGCAGTTTTTTACCGTCTGCCTCAACAATTCGTGACACAAGCGGAAGTGATGCAGACGCACGAATCCACTCCATTTCATTGTAATCGGCACTTTTAATCTGTTTGTATATCGGCTTGCCTGTTGAAACATCCGTGCAAACAACATAAAACGCAGTCGGGTTGGTTGAAAATGCATCGTAATCAAATTTATCAAGCCTTTCGGGAAGTTCGTGATAACAAAAATCCGCCCCGAACATATCACCTGTTTTGATAAGCGAGTACATACTGCAATACCGCTTATCTTTGCAATATTTTATATTGTAGCGAATTGACCGCCCAATCTGATTTGACTTATAGTTGCAGCCAAACGCCGCTCCTGCTGACACACCGATAAGTCCGTCAAAGAGGATGCCGTTTTCCATCATAACATCGAGTATACCCGCAGTGAACATTCCGCGCATACCGCCGCCCTCTAATACAAGTCCTGTCATAATATCTAACTCCAATCAAATTTATTATACCACAATCTTTGTAAATTAAGACATTATTTTTTCACTTAAATTTCCGAGTTTTGTAATAACCGTGTCTGTATCAAAATCCCTATACATAAAAAATGCGTGATAGCAACCGTATACTGCGGTTGAAAGTTTGATATTAAACTCCAAATCATCTTTCAACTCGGGTTGTTTGTCAAAAATATGCTCTTTAATCAGCTTGTCGATTTTTCGTACAGAACTGTCAATCCTTGATCCCGAAAACAAAATTGTAAACAGTTCACTTTCTGATGTAAAATTTTCAAACAAGCTCAAACAACCGTCTTCGAGGAAAAAATCCTCAACAGGGATGGTCGAAATACATTTAAAAAGCAGGTCGTTTTCGATTTTGTCAGATAAATCGTAAATATCCTTGTAGTGCAGATAAAATGTCGCTTTGTTGATATATGCCATTTCAGAAAGCTCTTTTACTGTGATCTTTTCAATCGGCTTTTTAGCCCTTAACCGCAAAAATGCCTCTCTGATATTCTTCTGTGTACGCTCAATTCTTAAATCCATAAATACCTCTTAAATTCAACTAATTCTTAAAACCGTTGTATATTTGGTTATCTGCAAGAACAGATGATTGTAATAAAACCGTATAATCATTATAATTGATTCCAGGCAATTATGCAACTACAGTTTAGAAAGTTTGTGATTTTTTGAACATCCAAGAGTTTTATAAAGGACTGAGTTTTAACAGTTATAAATGGCACGGCGCACATCAAACCGAAAACGGCATAGTGTTTCGTGTATACGCTCCGAATGCGGTAAATGTCGGCGTTATCGGTGACTTTAACGATTGGCAGACAACTGCGATGAACAGAATATATGACGGCAATTTCTTCGAATTGAACGTCAATAACGCAAAAGTGGGAGACCGATATAAATTCCGTGTAGTTGAGAAAAGCGGTAAAACTCTTGATAGGTGCGATCCCTACGGTTTTCACACCGAAAACAATAGTCAACACGCATCTGTAATCGCAAACAGCACTTACAAATTCACCGATGATAAATGGATGCAAACCCGCACAGACGGCAAGACTCAAGCGGTGAATATTTATGAAATACATTTAGGTTCGTGGAAAGACAGTAATCCTACATATAAAACAATCGCCAAACCGCTTGTAGAGTATTTGAAGAAGAGCGGTTTTAATTATGTTGAATTTATGCCGCTTTGCGAATATCCTGTGGATGAATCTTGGGGGTATCAGGCATTTGGATTTTTCAGTCCTACCTCAAGATACGGCACACCCGATGAACTTAAATATTTAATTGACACTCTTCATAAAGCAAACATAGGTGTAATACTTGACTTTGCACCCGTGCATTTTTCGGTGGATGATTTTGGTCTTTGCAAATTTGACGGTACTGCGCTTTATGAATTCCCGAGCGACGATATAGCCTATAATGAGTGGGGAAGCAAAAATTTCAACCATTCAAGAGGCGAGGTACGCAGTTTCTTGCAGTCTGCGATTATGTATTGGCTAAAGGAATTCCATTTCGACGGTATTCGTATGGATGCGATACGCAATATGATTTATTGGCAAGGTGACACGAATCGCGGTATAAATGCAGGTGCAGTAGAATTTTTAAAATGCCTGAACTTTAATATTAAAAGAGAAATGCCCGATGTTATGTTAATCGCTGAAGACTCTACCGCATACGAGGGTGTTACAAAGTCAGTTTCAGACGGCGGACTCGGTTTCGACTATAAATGGAATATCGGGTATATGAACGATACACTTTCGTATTTCAAAAAGGGAAGTGAAGACCGTTTAAAATCATATCACGAACTGACATTTTCGATGCTCTATTATTACAGCGACCGCTTTTTATTGCCGTTTTCACACGATGAAGTGGTGCACGGCAAGGCAACCATTCTGCAAAAGATGAACGGCCAGTATGAGCAAAAGTTCCCGCAAGCCAGAGCGATGTACCTCTATATGTTCACACACCCCGGCAAAAAACTCAATTTTATGGGTAACGAGTTTGGTCAGCTTCGTGAGTGGGACGAAAGTCGTCCGCAGGATTTCGATATGCTGAAATACCCCAACCACGATTCATTCTACAGATTTTTCCGCGATATTTGTCATATATACCTTGAAAATTCCGCGCTTTATGAGCGTGATTACGAGTTTGACGGATTTGAATGGGTGGATTGCAATCCGGATAATTGTGTGTATTCATTTTTGCGTAAAAGTGATAATCAAACCTTGCTTGCAGTTTTGAACTTTGCGGATGAAATTTGTAAGGATTATGAACTCAAAATCAACGCAAAAAGTTTAAATCTTTTAATCGACAGCAATTTTGATATTTACGGCGGTGATATTGTTGAGAAAAATTGTAATATTTTGAGTTCGAACGGCAAATTCACACTTGATTTAGAAGCATTTTCCGGCAAACTTTTTGAGGTGATTATTTAATTATTCATAAAAATAGCAGAAATTTTGTTTTTTTGTGTTGAAAATCAGAACAATTTAAGTTATAATGAAAGAACATATTTAATACCGAAATATTTATATGGAGGATGAAGAGAATGCAAAACAACAAAAGACCAGAGAATATGGAGAGAATCACCACAGTCGAACTTGCTGAAAAGTTTATCGCTGAACAGGTAAATGAAATCAAAGCACAGGTCGGCGACAAAAAGGTACTGCTTGCACTTTCGGGCGGTGTTGATTCATCAGTCGTAGCCGCACTTTTAATTAAGGCTATCGGCAAACAGTTAGTCTGTGTTCACGTAAATCACGGCCTTATGAGAAAAGGTGAGAGCGAACAGGTAATTGATGTATTCCAAAAAGGACTTGATGCAAACCTTATTTATATTGATGCTACCGACCGTTTCCTTGATTTGCTCAAAGATGTAGATGAGCCCGAAAAGAAGAGAAAAATTATCGGCGGCGAATTTATTAAAGTGTTTGATGAAGAAGCACGCAAACTTGAGGGTATTTCTTTCCTCGCACAAGGTACAATCTATCCTGACATCATCGAGAGTGACGGCGTAAAAGCACATCACAATGTCGGCGGTCTGCCTGAAGATATGAAATTTGAACTTGTTGAACCCGTTAAACTGCTGTTCAAAGACGAAGTCAGAGTTGTCGGCAGAGCATTGGGACTCCCTGCATCAATGGTTGACCGTCAGCCGGTCCCCGGCCCCGGTCTTGGTGTTCGTTGCCTTGGTGCTATCACCCGTGACCGTCTGCACGCACTGCGCGAAGCTGATGCAATTTTAAGAGAAGAATTTGATAATGCAGGCCTCACCGATAAGGTATGGCAGTTCTTCACAGTAGTGCCCGACTTCCGTTCAACAGGCGTAAGAGACGGCAAGAGAGTGTTCGATTGGCCGGTTATCATCCGTGCTGTCAACACCGTTGACGCAATGTCAGCAACAGTCCCCGAAATTGACTGGGCGGTACTCAAGAAAATCACCGATCGTATTTTAAGCGAGGTAGACGGCGTGTGCCGCGTCCTGTACGATCTCAGCCCGAAAGCCCCAGCAACAATTGAATGGGAATAATTAGCAGTGGCACTTTCTCGGCTGTAGAGCCGTAAAAGTCGCAGATTTGCGAAGTTGTGGCAACAAAATTTGATTATTCATAAGTAAAGAGCTAACTGACTTAATCAATATCCGTTAGCTCTTTTTTGCGTTTTATAGTAAGTTGCCGACAAATTCACCAATTAAAGCACCAAGAAACATCGAAATAATGGTCCAAATAAGCTGAAATCTCACCAAAATCGTTTTAAATATCATCACAATATAAAAATACTTCTTCTATTTTGCCGAGTTCACTCACTTTACTCTGCGAAAGCCATGATTTACGATATTTCTTTAACCATTTTTTTGTATCAGTCAATCTTTGAACATCGTATCCTGCTATCTTTGCAGAGAATTCTGCCATCATACATACAGCCTCAGCAGCGAGAAGCATTTCCTGCCTATAAACATCCTTCTCCCAAACATCAGCAATTAAAATTTCTTTCAATTCACTATATTTCTCTTGTATACGTTTTACAGTTTCCGGTTCGATATGGGAAAAATCCGGTTTATGCTCATAACGATAATCAAAATATGCACCGAACATAAAATATGCACTACACAGACTCTGCATTTGGCTTAATTTCTTAAGACATTCTATAGCACCCTGATGTCCGTATATCAGAGTATCCACATCTTGATAGAATGTATCATCAATTTGAGTGTTCACATTCCACGATTTCGCGGCACCAAGCACCATTCCGTACATAGAAAGTTCCATACTACAAGTATGTCCCCAGTCTCCCCAGTTTGTATTTAATACGCCAGTTGCTCCATGGCGATATCCGTATTCCGCCATAAGTGAGATATTGCTCTCTTCTATTTCAACGGTTTCGCAAAATCTATTCCAAATGCTTGTTCCCGGACATACAATCTGATTACGGTTCAATTTTGCAAAGACTTCGACTTTGTTCTCCGAGGGGTTCTTGCCATATTCCCAGTTCAAGAAGCAAACGTCTTCAGGCAATTCGTTAATTACCTCGGGATGTTCTAAAAGAATATCACCCCACATCATAACCTTCTTGCCCTTCTGCTCAACATGATTGATAATCTGCTTTACAAAATCTACATAGAGTCGTCCTTCATCATAACCTTCTTGCGCATATCGCTTGAGGTCAAATGTTTCATCGCAGCAAATGTTAAAATACTTACTATCAAAAAGCGGTTCATACTGGTCAATCAAATGTTTTACAATTTCTATGCTTTCAGGTTGTAACGGATCTATTGTATGATGTGACATACGTGATTTCCAGAAGTTTCGGTCTTTTTTGAAATCCTTTAATACTCGCAGATGCTGATACTGCTCCTGCTCTAAAATCTCATACATATGCCCAAATGTAGAAAGTGAAGGAATAAATTCAATAAAATGCTGTTTGCAATACTTGCCGATTTCTAGAATTTCCTCTTTTGTCAAATACCCTGTCTTTGCATTTAAGTCCTTACATTCTTCAAATTCATACACATGTTCCACATACAACTGCAAAGAATTTAATTTGTAATATGACATACGGTCAATCAGTTTCTTGATAGCATCTACTGTCGGAACTCTTCCGCGTGTCACATCATGGTAAAAGCCTCGATACGGAAAATCAGGATAATCCTTGATATATGCGCACGCAACGACATCCTGTTCAAAAATCTGGCGCAACGTCTGTACAGCATAAAAAGCACCTGCAGTACCGCCGGCTTGAATTCGAAGATCATTCTCTTCTATCCAGAGTTCGTAGTTCTCGCCTGATTGACCTGTAATGCAAATTTCTACACATACAC
>JAXJSX010000060.1:0-6470 GCA_036309925.1 Acutalibacteraceae bacterium
AAAACTGTACCATCTTCCATATACTCGCCGTATCTGCGGATAAAACTGCCTGTTGCAACAAGACGGCAGATAACTTCAAGACCGTGACCGAATACTTTTGCAGGGAGAACTTCCATTGTTGCATCTTCAACATTTGCGCTCACATAGTGAGTTTTGATGCCTGCTTCTTTAAGAAGTTCAAAGTAGTGGATTGATGTTTGCAGATTCGCCTTACCGATACCTTCGATAGTAAGTCCGACACTGTTTTCGCCCGGATCAAATACGCCGTCTTTACCGGTGCAATCGTCTTTGAACTTGAGCATTACATTGCCGTTGTCGAGTGAGTAAACATCCTTTGTTTTTCCTTCGTAAATCTTGTTCATTACAATACTCCTTTCGCTTTACAGCGTTTAAAATAATTATATCACAATTTTTTTGCCATTGGTAGTGATTTTATATGTTATTTTTATTTTTGTATAAAATAAACAAAATTTGAGGCTACATATTTACAAATTTCCGTCCTCAAGCACTTTAAGTGCATCGGGGAAAAGCGAAATCGAACGGGAAAGTATACCGTTCATATGTGCGATTGCAACCCCGTAATTTACGATAGGCACATTTGCATTTGTCGCAGTTTTAATACGATGTTTCATCTCGGCTTCGTTCAACATACAGCCACCGCAATGAATAACGAGTTTATATTCAGACAAATCCTCGGGAAATTCTCCGCCTGATGTGAATGTGAATTGTGGCTGTGCACCCGTGAATTTTTTAATCAGTTTCGGAAGTTTAACCGTGCCTATATCTCCGCATTGGCGGTGATGGGTACATCCTTCCGAAATTAAAATTTTATCATCAGATTTAATTTTCGATAGCGTGCGTGCACCGTCAACTTGTGTGATAAGGTCGCCTTTATATCTTGCGAACAATATTGAAAACGATGTAAGCGGCACAGCACTCGGCACTATTTTTCCGACCTCAAAAAACGCTTGCGAATCGGTGATTACCATTTTCGGTGCGGATTTTAATGAGTTTAACGTGCTTTCCAAACTTTCGGTCTGGCATACAACCGCTGTGCAGTTTTTGTCGATAATATCACGCAAAACCTGCTGTTGAGGAAGTATCAGCCTGCCTTTTGGGGCGGCGGCATCTATAGGGGTGACAAGCACGACGATGTCATTTTCCTCCAACATATCCGAAACGATTTTTTTGTCGCTCTTAACCTTTGAAAGACTGCCGATTTTTTGCTTGATTTCATTGATATTGATGTTTTTCTCAGCAGACACCCAGATGTTGTTATCGTCTGCATTTGGAATATCGCTCAGCAAATCGGCTTTATTATGGGCGATGATAAGCGGGATTTTTTTATCATTTATGAGTGTTAAAAATTCCTGCTCACTTTGAGTAATTTCAGCGGTACAATCACGGACAAGCACAGCGATATCGGTTTTGGCGAGTATTTGTCTTGTCTTTTGCACACGAAGTTGCCCGAGTGCACCGACATCGTCAAAACCGGGGGTATCAGTAATTAAAACAGGGCCGAGCGGTAACAGTTCCATCGCCTTTTTTACAGGGTCGGTGGTGGTGCCTAAAACATCGGACACCACAGACAGCGACTGCCCTGTGATTGCATTTACAAGGCTTGATTTACCGACATTACGATTGCCGAAAAAACTGATGTGGATGCGGTCAGCAGATACAGTACTGTTTAAACTCATTAAATTCACTCCTTAAAAGCGGAAATCTCTACGGTTGGAATTTTTGATGTCTTCGACATTTTGTCGAGCGATATTTTTAACTTTTTCTTTTGTGATTTTCTCAAGTTCACTGTCGATAAGTTCAAAACCGATTTTTTTGGTTTCGTCATCTGCATAGTCAACTAAATATTCGGTTAAAGTCATCAACGCATTCGGGTGACAGCAGTTAATAATCTGCCCCGATTTACACAGGCTCATAAAACGGTCGCCTGTTCTGCCCTCACGATAGCAAGCAGTACAGAAAGACGGAATGTGGCCGTTTTCCATAAGCCAATGCACAACTTCGTCAAGTGAACGCTGGTCGGATACATCGAACTGCTCGGTATCGTGCGGACGGTCTTGTTGAGTGTAACCGCCGACTGATGTACGCGAGCCACCGCTGACTTGCGACACGCCGAGATTGAGCAGTTTCGCTCTGACTTGCTCTGTTTCGCGGGTTGAGATGATAATGCCTGTGTACGGCACGGCAAGCCGAATACAAGCGGTAATTTTTGCAAATGTATCATCGTCGATACCGTTATCGAAGTCATCGGGGTTGATGTCGTCTGCACGCTTTAAGCGGGGGACGCTGATTGTATGCGGGCCAACACCGTGTACTGCCTCCAAATGTTCAGCGTGCATAATTAAGCCTGCAAACTCGTATTTATAAAGTTCGAGTCCGAATAAAACGCCCAAACCAACATCGTCGATACCGCCTTCCATCGCTCTGTCCATAGCCTCGGTATGATAGTCGTAGTCGTGTTTCGGGCCTGTCGGATGAAGTTTTAAATAACTCTCCTTATGGTAGGTTTCCTGGAACAAAATATATGTGCCGATACCCGCATCTGCAAGTTTGCGGTAGTTTTCAACTGTGGTTGCGGCAATATTTACATTAACTCTGCGGATCGCACCGTTTTTATGGTTTACGCTGTAAATGGTGTTGATACATTCCAAGATGTATTCGATGGGGTTGTTTACAGGGTCTTCGCCCGCTTCGATTGCAAGGCGTTTATGTCCCATATCCTGCAAAGCGATAACTTCTGCGCGTACTTCATCCTGAGTGAGTTTTTTACGCGGAATTGTTCTGTTTTTAGCGTGGTACGGGCAGTATACACAGCCGTTTACGCAGTAGTTTGAAAGGTAGAGGGGGGCAAAAATTACAATGCGGTTGCCGTAGAATTTAAGTTTGATTTCCTCCGCAATTTGATAAATCTTTTCGATTTTTTCGGGGATGTCACACGCAAGCAAAACCGATGCTTCTCGGTGAGTAAGTCCCGCACAGACATAGCCTGTTTCAGTCTTTTTAGGTCTTGCCTTTTCTAAAATTTCGTCGATAAGTTCAACATTATTCTTGTTTTGCTCGGCGTATTCTAATGTGTCTAAAATTTCCTTGTCGTTGATAAATTCTTCTGCTTTTTTTGATTTAGGATCGTAAATTGCCATAATAATCTCTTCCCTTTCTATTTGTTAATATCTCCTATGTCGGTCACAACGGTGTAACCTATTCTCCGGAGCGATTTTTCAAGCATTTCTTTTTGTTGTGCAGACTCTGTACCGACTGCGATTTTGTTATCGTACAGTAAATATTTAGAACGCACATTCATTGGTGATAAATTCGGCATTACCACATTCGCACCCGAAAGTATTCCTTTTTCGCGACCGTTTTCGGACAATGTAGCAAGTGCAGTAGTCGCAGGCAACAAAATCGGCGGATGAATCAGCCTGATTAAAGATAAAAGTATGCAGGTTAAATCCACACTGCCGGCTGTGTGAGTGCAAAAGTCGGTATCTTTATGTGGGATAAACGGGCCGATACCGCACATATCGGGTTTAAAATGTTCAATGAATTTAAGATCATTGACGAGCATTTCCGTAGTTTGATAAGGTGAACCTACCATAAATCCGCAACCGACCCGGTATCCGCATTTGCGCAAATTTTTTAGACATTCCATACGGTTTTCAAACGACAAGTCACGCGGGTGCAGTTTTTCGTAATGCTCTTTTGTTGCGGTTTCGTGACGCAAAAGGTATCTGTCTGCGCCTGCTGATTTCAGCTTTTGGTAACTCTCAAGCGACCGTTCGCCCAGCGATAATGTAACCGCACAATCAGAATATTTTGATTTGATTTTTTCAAGTATTCTGCACAGGCGTTCATCGGTAAAATATCCGTCTTCCCCGCCCTGCATAACAAAGGTGCGAAATCCGAGTGCGTACCCTTCGTCACAGCAAGATAAGATTTCGTCTTCACTCAAACGGTACCGCTCGCAGTTTTTGTTTGATTTGCGAATACCGCAATAGTAGCAGTCGTTTTTGCAGATATTGCTGATTTCAATCAGACCGCGAATGAAGATTTTATTTCCGTAGATCCGCTGTGCGACATCTCTCGCACATTTTGCTAAATACGCAATTTCTTCATCACAAATGGTTGTGAGCAGCGTGAGATATTCATGGGTGGATAGACTGTGATTTTGCGCTAATTTATCAATAAGTGCAAAATTATTCATTTGAATTTACACCTGAATATGCAGTTTTTGCGCTCACGCCTTGCAGTTTTCCGATTTTACCCGAAAGCGCGGAAATTGTATTTTGCGGCGCATCTATTGCAATGCTGATGATATTGATGTTCTTTTTGCGATATGGAATTCCCATTCGTCCGATGATGTAGTCACCGTATTCGTGCAAGATTGAATTGAGTGTTTCGACTGTATTAGGATTGTCTACTATTATACTGATTACTGCAACTCTCGATTCCATAAAAACTCCTTCAAAATAAAAGTCGCGCCCCCAAAACAGGCGCGACAAAACCACTTTTTACCGACGCCTTTCACGCAGAAAATCTTTGTGTCAGGGGTACAGTTTAATTATACTACTTCGTTTTAATTTTGTCAATGACATAAATTACGGTAACTGCTTATTTTCTTCATTTTCTTTAATAGACTTGACTACATTAAAGCAGTTGTTAATAAAAATGATTTGTGATGCGGATATAATAACACTGCGCATCATCGTTTTTGCCTCGGAATGTGTTGCTCCGATTTCGTCCACACTCGGCCTTAGTCCGCAGATAAACATCAGCATATTTTCAAGTTCGTTGCAAAAATAATTGTAAGCAACATCCGGACTGTAAGTCGCTCTTTGAATTTCAAAAAGCAGTGAAATGTTTTCCATTGAAAGTACATTTTTCGCCACACTTAAAAATATTAAATATGCAATCTGTTCACAATAATACTGCTTTTTTTGTGGTGCCGGAATTACACTCTTCTTTACATAATTGCTGACCATCGACGGTGTAATTTCTGCGCATCCTATCGGGCAAATAAGTCCGTTTATATATCTTGTGACCTGTTCGAGATAAAGTCCCATATCCGGCAGTTCGTTATATCGGGGTAAACGGAAACCCTCTACTTTCTCAGCAAACTGTCCTTCTAAATAGTTTTTCATATATATGATTTTACATTATTTAATCTAAACTGTCAACCGTTTTTAAAAACCTGTTGACAAGAAAATGCTTTACTGATATAATTAAATAAATCGGTTTTTTAAAAACCGATAAAAAAGTGTCGAAAAACTTTAAATTGAGGTGTATTATGGAATATAAAATTATTTCCGATTCTGCGTCGGATATATTTGAATTAGATGGCGTTAATTATCAAAGCGTACCGCTTAAAATCATCACTGGTGAAAATGAATATGTTGATGATATGTCGCTGGATGTTGATAAGATGATAGACGATCTTCGCAAGTACAAGGGCAAGTCGAAGTCGTCGTGCCCGAATATAGATGAGTGGAAGACTGCGTTTGAGGACAGAGAAAATGTATTCTGCGTGACGATCACAAGCGGACTTTCAGGCAGTTGCAATGCGGCAACATTAGCACTTAATGATTATTTGAGTGAAAACGAAAATAAACGCGGAATGGTTATTGATACATTGTCAGCAGGCCCTGAGATCGCGCTGATTATTGAGAAACTTAAAGAATTGATAAACAGCAAACTTAAATTTGATGAAATTTGCGAAAAAATCAACGAATATAAATCTAAAACACACTTAGTTTTTGCGCTTGAATCGTTGCGCAATCTTGCAAATAACGGTCGTGTAAATGTGGCTGTTGCGAAAATTGCAGGGGTACTGGGTATCCGTGTTGTCGGTAAGGCGAGCAACGAAGGGACTTTGGAGGTTGTGAGCAAAGTTCGAGGCAGAGAGAAAACACTTGGCGAGATATTTAAGAATATGCTTTCAAACGGCTACGAAGGTGGCAAGGTGCGTATTCATCATTGTCAGAATTTTGACGGTGCTAAAGATTTAGCAAAGATGATAAAAGATAAATTTAAAAATGCGATGGTGACTATTGATAAAACGGGGGCTCTTTGCAGTTTTTATGCTGAGGCAAACGGTTTGCTTGTCGGGTTTGAAGGCGCAGTTAAAGCATAGAAAAAAGTTCGGGATTGCCCGAACTTTTTTATTTGATTGAAAAATATCGAGTGATATGATATAATCGTTTTCGGAGGGGTTATATGAAACTTATCGCACCCGATTATTATAACGATTTTCATTGTATTGCAAACAGGTGCACACACAGTTGCTGTATCGGTTGGGAGATTGACATCGACTGTGACACGCTCGAATTTTACAGCAGCATCGACGGCGATTTCGGTAGGCGGCTGCGTGATAATATTTGTTTTGATGATACACCGCATTTTAAATTAAAAAAAGATGATTGCTGTCCGTTTTTAAATGAGGACGGGCTGTGTGATAT
>JAXJSX010000061.1:0-7600 GCA_036309925.1 Acutalibacteraceae bacterium
AGTTTAGTGCGTACATTTTCGGAAATATCGTGAGCAAATGTATAAGGGTATGACACAGAAAAGTCTTCAGCGTCCATCGTGTATCTGATGCCGAGCAAAGTGCGGAAAAGGTCGGTATTTACATACTGCTCAAGCTCATATTTTTCGATCATCGCATCAACGCAGTTTTCAGCGGTAGCGTAATGGTTTAATTTGAGTTTTGAACGCATAGAATTTACGTTTGATTCATTAAATTCAGAATCTTCTTCTATGTCAAACTCGTATGGCTTAGCAGTGGTGATCGGTAGTTCGTCACGCCACGAAAGTTGATACTCTGTCAAAAGATTTACAAGGGTGATAAGGGTTTTGTTAATATCATTATTTTCGGGCAAATACGATTTATCCAGCACTATATCGTAGCCGTCACGGTTGATAGCTATCGGTCTGCCGTAACGGTCTAAAATTTCACCGCGTGCCGCCTTAACCTTTACCTTTTGCGAGTTTGAGGCGGAGGCTTTAGTACTGTAAATTTCGTAATTAAGTATTTGAAGGTCTCCCAACCGCAAAACATAGACCATAGTAAAAGCGATCGCTAATACACAAAGTACTACCGACCTTAGATGCTGACCGCGTTTTCCGGTTTTCTCCCTTTCAAAATACATTAAAATGTCCTTGCCTTTCTTTTTTGTGCTGTGCGCTGTCTGCTTTTACGGCGACGGCGCGATCCAAATTTCTTTCTCACTATTTCAAGACGCTCAGGCACTACCCCTTTGAGCGTTTTATTCTTGTTTTTAAAGCCGAAGACAACGGTAAAAAGTGCGTATATCGGAATGAACATTATCAGCGTATATACTGCGCTTTTAAGGTAGTAGTTTGTGTATAAAAACCACGCATTTTCAGTGAGAGATGTGCCGACTGCCCATTCCAAAAGTGAGTTACATATAATTGGAACAATGCTTAAAACCACCGCAGTTCTCATTCTGCGTTGGAAGTAAAATTCACACATCAGCGACACAAACAGTGCGAAAATCGCATATGTGATTGCGTGAAATCCGGGAGTTGCAAGTGAATTTAAGTCAACCGCAATTCCGCAGAAAAGACCGAAAATCATTGAATTGAGGTCGGGCATATGTGCTGAAAAGCACAAAGTGAGGATTAAAAGCGGTGAAAAATAGACTTTATCAATAGGTATCATTATCGGCGTAAACTGCACGATATACATAAGGAGTACCGCGACAAGATAGCCTAAAATTTTGCGAAATTTAGGTGATTTTAACATATTGCGGACCTCCTTTTTGTTTATTCTGCGGGTTTGAGTGTTGTTTGCCCGTCAAACTTGGTGATAACCATTACTTCTTCGACATTTAATATATCAACTGCGGGCTTGATTACGGCGTAGTAGCCTAAATCGTTGCCCGATGATTTTACTTCGGTGACTGTACCGATAATCTGTCCTTTGGGGAATACACCGCCTTCGCCTGACGATACAATAAAATCGCCCGCCGCAACAGAATTATCACGAGGCAGATACATC
The DNA here is from genome assembly GCA_036309925.1 of Acutalibacteraceae bacterium. Classification (GTDB taxonomy): domain Bacteria; phylum Bacillota; class Clostridia; order Oscillospirales; family Acutalibacteraceae; genus RUG14109. The sequence continues at coordinate 1,514 of JAXJSX010000061.1, forward strand.
ATTTTGCACATACCGTCAAGTGCGAGTATATTGTCACCTGTAATGTTACCGCTGTCAACTGTACGATTGTCGAGTGCAGAAACATTTAAGGTGGGGTTTAAAATTGTTTTGACAACGCTTTGGGTGAGCGTTGTTTCAGACACATATCCGACAAGCCCATGCGATGTGATAACAGGGTCATAAAGTTCGACTCCCGCCGCAGTACCCGCGTTTATTGTCATTGTGCCGAACGGCTGTGCGGTATCTCTGCCGATGACCACCGCAGGCTGAAATTCAAAACTCATATTTTCATTTTTGATTTTTAAATAGTCTTCGTAAAAGTCAAGCTGGCGCTTGATATCTTCATAGTCGGTAAGATCGTAGTTTGCCTGCGCAAGTTGTTCTTTAAGTTCTTTATTTTCCTGCTCTGTTTTTTCTGCATTTGTAAATTTACTCACAGTGCCTGTAACAAAGTCAGACACAGCAGTTGCTGCAGACTGAAACGGACGGGCAATCGCTCCGAATATATTTGATTGCGGTGCGGCAAATAAAAATATGCCTGTACCTGCACCGACAAGTGCGATAACGAGTATGACAGTTAAAAAGACTTTAAATCGTTTGCTTTTGAAAAAGAAACGCAACTCTCACACTTCCTTAATAGTATTTTGGTCTGTTTTGGTAGGTATCAAACGGCAATTCAAGTTCCAACCGCTTTTCAAGTCCGAGTGAAACGCAGTTTTCGGGATCCTGTGCAACGATAACCGGGACTGAAACTCGGTCTGCGATAATCTTATCAAGCCCTTTAAGCAAAGCACTGCCGCCCGTAAGCAAAATGCCACGGTCGATGATATCCGCCGCAAGTTCAGGCGGTGTTTTTTCAAGGGTTGAACGGATTGCCTCGATTATATCGCTGATAGGCTCTGACAACGCTTCTCTGACTTCTGAGGCGGTGATGGTGACATTTTTCGGAAGACCGTCTACCATACTTCTGCCGCGAATTTCGAGAGTGTCGTTGTCGTCGTTTTCGTATTCATATGCAGAACCGATTGTTTTTTTGATAGTTTCAGCGGTGATCTCACCGATTAAAAGATTGTGTTTTTTGCGGATGTAAGATGTAATTGCTTCGTCAAAACTGTCACCCGCGGTGCGTACTGCGTGGAATGTGACAATATCGCCCAACGAGATTACAGCCACTTCGGTTGTACCGCCGCCGATATCGACTACCATACTGCCGACTGAATCCCACACAGGCAAGTCTGCACCGATTGCCGCCGCCATAGGCGATTCGATTAAATCTACAACACGCGCACCCGCCTGCTTTGCGGCATCAAACACCGCTCTGCTTTCAACTTCCGTAACGCCTGCGGGGACTGAAATGAGTACCCTTGCTCTTGATGCAAATGAGCCTCGCATACCCGATTTCATTAGTTTTTTAAGCATTGCAACCGTAACATCAAAGTCGGCAATTACGCCGTTTTTCAGCGGTTTTACTGCAACGATTGAACCGGGTGTACGGCCGATCATCTCCCTTGCCTCTTCTCCTACTGCACGCACAGTATCGCTTTTAACTTCGACTGCAACAACCGACGGTTCAGATGAAATAAGTCCCTTTGATTTAACGCAAACTCTTGTGTTTGCAGTACCCATATCAATGCCGATATCTCTGCTCATTATCTGCATATTTTTTGCCCCTTACAAATATAAAATTTTTTAAGTGTGTATGAATTGCACAGTACTCCACATTAGTTTTAATTAGACAAAATCATTATACAACACTTTTTTTCTTTATTCAATTACTATTTGTAAATTTTCTCGATTTTTTTAAATTTATTATGTAAAGGCAGTTTTACAATTATATTGTCACAAAAAGTTACAATTTTGTTGCATTTTTATGTGGAATATGTTACAATGAAAAAAACAATTCGAGAGGTTGAAAAAATGCAATTAAAATTAAAACACAAGATCAATCTAAAAAGTCTTTTATACTGCATTTCAGCGTTTTTAGTGCCGGTTATTGTGATGTTATTAGTGTACAAAAAAGCTGAAATTTATCCGTTTGGTGAAAACTCGATTTTAGCACTTGATTTATGGGGACAGTATTTTCCGATTTTGCAGGATCAAGCAAAGTCAGGCAGTTTGATTTCGTCTTATTCATTCGGCGGAGGACTCGGATTTAATGCTTTTGCTCAATCTGCGTATTACAGCAACAGTTTATTTAACATTTTCTATCAGCCTTTTGAAAGTTTCGGGCTTATCAATGCCATTGACTTTCTTGCGATTTTCAAGTTTGGTTTTTCGTCGCTGACCTGTGCGATTTATTTAAAGTACCATTTTAAATCAAAAAATCCTGTTTTCGTTGCAGGTGCATCTGCATATTCGCTTTGCGCATACAGTCTTGCGTATATATCCCAGTTAATGTGGACTGATGCGATTATATTTTTACCGATTATTATTTTGGGAATTGAAAGGTTGGTTGACACACAAAAGCCGCTTGCATACTGCATTTCGCTCGCACTTACTATCTACTCTAATTTTTATATCGGTTTTTGCGTTTGCATCTTCTGCGCACTTTACTTTTTGGTGTATTTACTCGACAAGGCTCCCGAATATTCTTTAAAGAAAAACGGTATGTTATTTGCGCGATTTGCCGTATTCTCACTGCTTGCCGCAGGAATTTGCGCATTTTCAATCTTGCCGACTTACAGTGCAATCGGTCTTACTGCCGCTTCTGAAGCGACTATCCCGACTGAAATCAAGGCATATCACACTTTTGCGGAATTTGTATATGCACTTTTCCCGTTTACCGAAAACTCACTCGAATACGGTGTGCCGAACATCGCAACCGGCACTATGGTGCTGATTTTACTGCCGATATATTATTTCAACCGCAAAATTAAATTTAAGTCAAAACTGATTTTTTCGGCATTGTTGCTGGTGCTTTATTTCTCAATGAACTTAAACGTACTCGACTTTATCTGGCACGGCTTACACTTCCCCAATCAGTTGCCGGGCAGATGGACATTTATGTTCTCGTTCACGCTTGTTCTTATGGTAACCACCGCAATCAAAAACCGTGAAGGAATATCTGTAAAAGCGGTATTTTTATCGTGGATTTCATCAATCGCAATTATAAATTTTGCAAAATACGCTCTTGACGCCGAAAACACAGACTATACCGCGCAGTTTAATTATGTATTCATTTTTGTAGCTGTTGTTGTGATTATACTGCTTATCGGCTGTATGCAAAAGGCAGATAAAGATTACAGTCAGCTATTCTCAAAAATTAAAACTGTATTTTTGAAACTAAAACATTCAATAATTGCGGAAAGCGGCGAAAATCAGGCTGAAGTCCTAAAAGTAAAGGTAACTCCGACACCGCATTTCAACAAATTTATGCGCAACATCTGCCCGATTTTGTTGACTGCTGTTATCATATTTGACATAGCAAACAGTGCAATCACTGTACAGGGTGAAAAATTACCGAAAAGTAACATCACGAGTTTTGCAAAGGTTACTGACACGGTTCAGCCGTATGCCGATGAATACGCTGTGCCTGAAGACGATTTCTACCGTATGGAAGCAAATTCGAGATGGACTTTTAATCCGGGATTGCTATGGGGTTACAACGGAATGTGCTTGTATTCGTCTGTATTGAATGCCCGTACATACAATCTTTTAAAGGATCTCGGAAACGGTATTTATGCGAGGAATTTAAGTACCATTTACAATACAAAATCGCCTGTACTCAACAGTATGTTCTCGGTAAAATACATTCTCAACCGTGATCACAACTACTCAGCTTTCGGTATGACTAAAGTATCGCAAAACAGCGATTGCGATGTATATGAAAATCACTATGTACTGCCGATTGCGTTTGCAGTCAGCGACAATATGCTGAATTGGTCGCACAGCGATGAAAATTTAGGTCTTGACGAGCAGAATAGCTTTTTCAACAGCGCAGTCGGCTCAAAAGTCGATGTTTATCAAAAAATCACACGACCGCAAATACAGTTCGATTCACAAACACAATTTATGAATTATACCGTTGAAAAGTCAGGGCATATTTTCTTACAGCAGAACACTACAGGTACGCTGAGTGCATTTATCAACGGCGGCAGTGAAATCAGTATTGATAACGGATACGAAAGAGTAAAATACATCGGCTACTGCAAGATAGGTGATACAATCAAAATCGCACTTAAAGGTGCGGATATTAAAGCAGGCGGAGTTGATTTATATCGGTTTGATGAAAATAAATTCTTAAATTCAATCGGAAAGCTTCGTCAAAACACACTCGATGTTACATATTCGAGTGATACGAAAATCTGCGGTAAAATCACGGCAAACGGCGAACAACTGATTTATACATCAATCCCTGATGACGGCGGTTGGTCTGTTTACTGTGACGGCAAAAAGATTGATACAGTAACTCTTGGGGACAGTCTTGTTGCGTTCAAAGTGGCAGACGGTACTCACGAGATTGAGTTTAAGTATAGCGTTCCCAATTTAGCGGCCGGTGCTGTAATCAGCATACTGTTACTTTTAATTTTGATTTTGCTTATTATGGTTGAAAAACAGTACAAAAAAACAAAGCAAACAAGGGGTGAAAATCACGATGAAACACAAGATTTCGCTGATAGTGCCGTGTTATAACGAGCAGGAAGTTTTACCGATTTTTTATAAGGAAACCTGCAAAGTCATCGAAAAAATGGATGCGGACTTCGAGTTTGTATTTATTGATGACGGTTCAAAGGATAATACCGTGCTTATTATGCGTGAACTCGCTGAAAAAGACGATAGAGTGTTTTATTATTCATTCTCCCGCAACTTCGGCAAGGAAGCAGGAATTTACGCAGGATTATCTAATGCGAAGGGTGATATTTGTGTTGTAATGGACGCGGATATGCAAGATCCGCCGTCGCTTTTACCGCAGATGTACGATGCGATAATAAATGAAGGGTACGATTCGGTTGCGACTTGCAGAGAAACACGCGAGGGTGAACCGCCGGTGCGTTCATTTTTTGCACGCTTGTTTTATAAAATCATCAACAAGATCTCCGACGCTGACATTAAAGACGGTGCGCGCGATTTTCGTATGATGTCGCGAAAAATGGTGGATAGTATCATTGAACTCGGCGAATACAATCGCTTTTCAAAAGGTATTTTCGGCTGGGTTGGATTTAAGACTAAATGGCTTCCTTATGAAAACATTGAGCGTGCGGCAGGCAATACAAAATGGTCGTTTTGGAAGTTGTTTAAGTACTCACTCGACGGCATTGTAAACTTCTCGTCTGCACCGCTTTACATATCATCGCTTATTGGAATTTTGTTCTGCATTATCGCACTCATATCAACAATATTTTTCTTTGTACGCAGGCTTATGTTCGGTGATCCTGTTACAGGTTGGGCGTCAACCGCCTGTATAATCACATTCATCGGCGGTGTTCAACTGTTTTGCGTCGGCGTACTCGGTCAGTATATGGCGCGTATGTATCTTGAAACTAAAAATCGGCCTAAATATATTGTCAGAGAAACAAACAGAAAAGAGGAAAAGGATTGAACCTTTTCCTCTTTTGCATAAACGCGATTTAATTTATCTGTTGAGAATAAGCTTTGTAAGTTCAACAGGTTCAACGATTTTGCCGTCTTTATAGACACGCATATTACCCGATGCGATTTCGTCGATAAGGATAACTTCATCGTTGTTGTAACCGAATTCAAACTTAATATCCCAAAGGTCAAGACCGATTGATTTAAGGTCGTCTGCAACGATTTTGGTGATTTTCAAAGTCTGCTCTTTCATACTGTTGAACATTTCTTCACTCATAACTCCGAGAGCTGCAAGACCTTCGCTTGTTACAAGCGGATCGCCCTTTGCATCGTTTTTGAAAGTACATTCAACATATCCGCCCGGTAAAACTGTACCATCTTCCATATACTCGCCGTATCTGCGGATAAAACTACCTGTTGCAACAAGACGGCAGATTACTTCAAGACCGTGACCGAATACTTTTGCAGGGAGAACTTCCATTGTAGCATCTTCAACATTTGCGCTCACATAGTGAGTTTTGATGCCTGCTTCTTTAAGAAGTTCAAAGTAGTGGATTG
>JAXJSX010000062.1:0-3303 GCA_036309925.1 Acutalibacteraceae bacterium
CAGTAAGCGGAAACATAATAAACAATCTGCGGAACGAGTCTGCCGAAGTTGATTGAGTTTGCGCTTGAAAATTCCATATTGTTCTCTTTTAAGAGATTGCGCATATCGTCGTTTGTGAAAATCTTTTTAACGCCTGTCTGTGCATCATCGAAGTTTCCTTCGATTGCGCAAACTGCAACATTAGAACCAGTTTGTGTAGTCATTTGAAGTTTCTGCATTGGGCTGACACCGTCAACAGGATAGAATACAAGGATTTTGGTGTTTTCAACATCAGCGAAACCGTCAAGTGCCGCTTTTCCTGTGTCACCCGATGTTGCAACGAGGATAACCATTGTCTTACCGTCTGCAACCTTTTTAGCGGAAGTGGTAAGTAAATACGGCAGAAGTTGGAGTGCCATATCTTTAAATGCGCAAGTAGGGCCGTGCCACAGTTCTAACATTGACGCACTGTTATTTATCATTGCAAGAGGTGCAGGATTATTATCGTCGAACTTGCCTTCGTATGCACCTTCAACGCAATGTTTGAGTTCTTCTTCAGTAAAGTCGGTGAGATATAAACGCAGAACTTCGATTGCTCTTTGTTTATAGTCCATATCAACCATTTTAGAAAGTAATTCTTTAGAAAGCGACGGGAACGATGCAGGGACAAAAAGTCCGCCTTCTTCGGAAATTCCGCGAGTGATAGTTTGCGCGGATTCAAATTGTTTTTCTGCTCTTGTACTTGTAAACTTCATACATCTTTATTCCTTTCATAAAACCTATCAATTTATATTCTATAACAAAAACGACCGTTTGTCAAAAAAAATCTTTGCATTTTCATAAAAAATTTTATTTGCAAGCGATATTCCGAGGTTTTCACACAAAATTTCGTAGAATTTAGGCATTTTTTCGATATTTTCAACATCTTTAATCGGACTGCAACCATCGAAATCGGTGCCAAGTGCAATGCTATTCTCACCGCCGAGTGTGAGCAGATGCTCAATATGCTTCAAAATATTTCCCGGGAAAAGTTTATCTCCCACAAAATCACAGTGTAAATTCAGTCCGACAATACCGCCTGCAGCAAATATGTTCTGAAGTTGTTCATTAGTCAAATTTCTACGATGATTGCATACTGCACGACAATTTGAATGTGATGCAATCGGTGGTTTTGAGATAATGCTCATTGCATCATAAAACGATTTATCCGAAAGATGAGATAAATCGACAATAATGCCGAGCCGCTCACATTCCTTAATTACGGTTTTACCGAAATCAGAAAGTCCTATATTAGTGTCAGCACCGCCGCCAAGGCAGTTTTCACCGTTCCAGGTAAGTGTGAGGATTTGCACACCGCATTCACGCAGATAGCAAAGTCTGTACAAACTGTAATCGAGTAACGATGCGTTTTCGACTGATAAAATATGACCGGTGTTTTTGAAATCCGAAAATTTATAGAGCGAATACTGACGGTTGAATGATGTCAGCGCATCTGCAGGTGAGATGTCATCTCTTATAAATGCGGCGTAAACTTGATAGCACTTATCAAACGCACTCAATCTTTCAACATCAACACAGCCTGTGTTCTTTTCAACGACTTCGTTCTTTTGAACACAACGGCTCAAAGTGTCGCAATGCAGATCAAAATAATTCATATGTAGGTATCCTCCGCTTCAAAAGCATTTTCAATATGACAAAGTTTTGAAAGCGAAGGGTTGTCTTTTGTCTTGAGATAAACTTCAATAACATCAAATCTCGGTTGAAGTGCGGTGTTACATTCTCCAAGATAAAAAAGCGCAGTTGTGATGATTTTCTTCTGTTTGGACTTGGTGACTGCATCTCGTGCACCTGAAAAACTACCGCTTCGCGTTTTAACTTCGACAAACAAAAGATATTCATCATTGCTTGCGATTATGTCAATCTCGCCAAATCTTGACCTGTAATTTCGTTTTTCGATGTTAAAGCCTTTGTTTTTCAAATATTCGCAGGCGTAATCCTCACCAAGTTTTCCGTTTGTATGTGCTGTCATTTTAATATGTTCTTTAAAAAGGTTATACGATGGATATCACTCGCACCGTGCTCTAAAATTAAGTCGCGGTGGAGTTTTGTTCCGTAACCTTTATGCTTTTCGAATTGATATTGTGGGTAGACTTTCGCCAAATCAACCATCAGTCTGTCACGGGTGACTTTCGCTAAAATTGAAGCCGCCGCAACTGACATTGAGATGCTGTCGCCCTTGACAACGGTGACGCACGGCACACTCAAATTTTTAGGTTCACGGTTGCCGTCGATAATTGCGCAGTCAGGCTTAACATTTAGTTTGTTGACCGCATCACACATCGCTTCAAAAGTCGCTTCTAAAATGTTGATTTGGTCGATGCGGTGGTTATCAACAAGCGACACCGCACACGCAATGGACTTTTCGACGATTACATCAAACAACACTTCCCTTTTCTTTTCGGAAAGTTTTTTTGAATCGTTAAGTCCTTCGATTTCTAAATCGTTCGGCAATATAACCGCCGCCGCACACACAGGCCCTGCAAGAGGGCCGCGCCCGGCTTCATCAACACCGCAAATGATTTTATACCCTTCGTTTATTAAACTATGCTCAACTGAATAATCGGGCATTTTTACACCTCCGTTGGCTTTTCGAGTGAGATTTTACCGATTTTGACATTGCGAAATTCTTCAAGCAACATATTCGCGCAACGCTCTGTATCTACATCGCCCCCTGAAATTTTCATTCCGCGCTTTTTACCGATTTCACATAGCAAATCGTAGTCGTCAAGTTCAAAATTATCAGCAGTGAGTTTATATCGCTCAATTAACATTTGTCTATATTTTTCATCGCACCGCAAAGTAGCAAGCAAACGCATTGCCAAAAGTTCAATATCAACGACTGCGTCTTTAACTGCACCCGTAAATGCGAGTCTTTCGCCGACTGTTTTATCTTCAAATTTAGGCCAAAGTACACCCGGAGTGTCCATCAGTTCTACACCTTTTGCAATCATAAACCATTGTGCGCCACGGGTAACACCCGGACGGTTTGCGACTTTCGCACGATTACTGCCTGCAAGGCGGTTAATGAAAGATGATTTACCGACATTCGGGACGCCTACAGCCATAACACGAAGAGTTCTTCCTCCCATACCTTTGGCTTCAAGTTGTTTAAGTCTATCAGACAGTATCTCACGGATTGTGGGGATGATTTTATTGAATCCTCTACCCGACTTTGCATCAATGCAAAGCACCGCAATGTTGTTCTTTTTATAGTGGTCTATCCACATTTGAGTTACGCTGTCGTCTGCCATATCGCATTTATTA
>JAXJSX010000063.1:0-3441 GCA_036309925.1 Acutalibacteraceae bacterium
GATTACTGTAACGCAGATTTCGGGTAGTTGGGCAAAAATCACCACAGGAACGCTCACAGGTTGGGTAAATGCGGATTATGTCAGATATGTAGGAGAAGAGGTAAAGCCGACAACAACAACCACCACAACTACTACCACGACAACTACTACCACGACTACAAAGCCGACTACCACTACAACAACTACTACCACGACTACAAAGCCGACTACCACCACAACAACCACTACTCGCCCCACAGTCGAGGCATATTCTTTGGGTGATGTAAACGGCGACGGCAAGATCACAATATCAGACGCGCGTTCCATTTTAATGTTTATTGCAGGCGGTACAGATTTCAACAGCGTGCAAAAGTCTGCGGCTGATTTGAATTTTGACGGCGAGATTTCCATTTCGGATGCAAGAAAATTACTTGCAGCTATCGCAGATAATGATTTTGAATTTTAAAATATTTTTTAAAAAAGGCTTGATTTTTAGAAAATAGTATGTTATAATATTTAAGCTTTTGATTTCACCGAACCTATTTCGGTTGGGGTCAATGCGCGGGGCAACCCACACATTGAAGCGGTCGGTCCTCTGGGCAAGGCTTACGAACGGCTGAAATAAAAATAGGAGGAATTTATAATGGACAGAGTAAAGAATTTAACTGTAGGTCAACTCAAAGAAAACGCTCCCGATGTTACTATCGGTGCTACTGTTAAGGTTTACGTTAAAATCCGTGAAGGTGAAAAGTCAAGAACTCAGGTTTTTGAAGGTACCATCATCGCTGTTAACGGTTCAGGCATCGCTAAGACTTTCACTGTAAGAAAAATTGCTTACGGTGTTGGTATCGAAAGAGTTTTCCCTGTACATTCACCGAATGTTGAAAAAGTTGAAGTTGTCAGCTATGGTAAAACTCGCAGAAGCAAGCTCTATTATCTCCGCGATCGCGTTGGTAAGGCTGCTAAACTCAAGCAGAAACTTAAATAACAAACAAAAACTGATGCTCATTGGGCATCAGTTTTTTGTTTACCTGCAAAGAAAAATCTTGGGGCATCCCCAAGATTTTTCATTTTAATATTCCGCTTTTATCTATTACTTCAACGATTTTTTGCAGTTCATTTTCGGGCAAAACAAGTGCAAATCTTACATACCCTTCACCGAGCGAGCCGAACGCATCACCCGGAGTGCATACAACGCCTGCTTGTTCCATCAGAGCCATACAAAATTCGCGCGATGACTTAAACTTCGGCGGAATTGGCGCCCAAACAAACATTGTGCCCTCACTGTTTGGAACATCCCAGCCGATTTTACGAAGTCCGCCACATAGTGCGTCACGCCTTTTTTGATATTTCTCGCACTGCTTTTTCACATTCTCAAACGGTTCTGACAACGCCTTGATTGCGCCGAGTTGCAAAGGTTTGAACATACCGAAATCGTACTGTGAACGCAGTAATTTCACCGCATCAATTATCTTTTTATTACCGATTAAAAATGAAATTCGCGCGCCTGTGACATTAAAACTTTTTGAAAGTGAGAAAAATTCCGCACCGATTGTTTTCGCACCGTCAAATCTCAAAAAAGAGCCACCGACTTTACCGTCAAAAATAATGTCGGAATAAGCGTTATCGTGAATTAAAATGATATTGTGCTTTTTGCAAAACTCAATAGCGTCAAGGTACACGCCGTCAGGTGCAGTCGAGCAAACAGGATTATAAGGATAGGAAATGACCATAAGTTTGGCTTTTTTAGCCGTTTCTTCGGGGATTTTACTGAAATCGGGTAAAAATCCGTTCTCACGAAGAAGTGGGTAAAATTCGATATTTGCACCGCCCAGTTTCATTCCCGCCTCAAACACGGGATAGCCCGGATTTGGCAACAAAACGGTATCACCCTCGTCAATGAGTGCAAGACCTAAATGTCCCATTCCCTCTTGTGTACCGTGGACTGATACGATTTCATCAAGCGAGATTTCAACATTAAATCTGCGTTTATAGTAGTCGCGTACCGCACAAAGCAGTTCGGGCATATCTGTGAGGGTATAGCCGTAGTTGTGCGGATCTAAAGAGGCGGTTGCAATTTCCTTTGTGACATTGTCGGGCGCTAAAAAATCGGGTGTACCAATGGATAAATTGTAGATTTTTTTGCCCGACTTTTTTAAATTTTCCTGTTTTTCGTTGATATCAGCAAAAATACCTGTTTGAAATCTTTGAAGTCTTTTTGATGCTGAAATTTCCATTAAAATTCGCTTCCTTTTAAATTTATCTGTCGATCGTTCCGCCGCCCAGCACGACATCGCCATCATAAAATACCACCGCTTGACCGGGTGTGACCGCACGGGCAGGTTCTTTGAAAGTGACTTTTACTCCGCCATCAGCTTTTTCGATGTGACCGAGTTGCGCAGGGCCGTTATAGCGGATTTTTACCATACAGTCAATGCCGTTTTCATCTAAATCATCAAATGCTATCCAGTTCATATCAGACGCAAAAAGTTCGTTTTTGAAAGTATCTGCATTGTCGCCCAAAATAACTTGATTGCGCTGTGCATCAATACCGCAAACAAACATCGGTTTGCCAAATGTCATACCTAAGTGTTTGCGCTGACCGACAGTATAGTGAATGATGCCTCGGTGTTGACCGATTACATTGCCCTGCGTATCCACAAAGTCGCCTTTAGGACAGGTATATCCCTCGCGAGTGATGAAACCCGCGTAATCGTTGTCGTCAACAAAACAGATTTCCTGTGAATCGGGTTTATCGAAAACAGGAATTCCCATATTTTTTGCGTATTCACGGACAGCCGGCTTATCCATTGTGCCAATCGGCAAAAGTAAGTGCTTGAGTTGCGGTTGAGTCAGATTATAGAGTGCGTAGGTCTGATCCTTGCTGTCAGACACGCCTTTACGAAGCAGATAACGGTCGCCTGTATTCTCGACAATGCCGTAATGCCCCGTTGCGATATAGTCAAATCCGAGCACTTGTGCACGGCGCAAAAACTCCTCAAATTTGACAACACGGTTACACATAATGCAGGGATTCGGGGTTCTGCCCTTCAGATATTCGGTTATAAACGGGCTTATTACATTATTTTTAAAGCAGTCTTTGAAGTTAAGCACGTGATAACGGATGCCCAGACGGTTAGCGACAGCACGCGCGTCATCCACTGCAGACAGTGAACAACATCCCTTTGTGATTTTTTCGGTGTCGTTTTTCAAATCGGGCCAAATTTGCATTGTTGCGCCTTCGACTTCATACCCCTGTTCGAGTAAAAGTGCGGCGGCGACTGATGAATCAACTCCCCCGCTCATTGCTACAAGTACACGCTTTTTTGTCATAGTCCTACCTCGCAAATCAGTATAGATTTATCTTATCACAAACGGCGATAGGTGTCAAGTGTGCGCAAAGCAAAAACAGAGCCGGGAGGCTCTGTTTTTTGGTGTGGATATTTATACTTCGCCGTTTGC
>JAXJSX010000064.1:0-5124 GCA_036309925.1 Acutalibacteraceae bacterium
ACTTCTAAATCGGAAAACGGCGGCATAGTATTTAATAAAGTTACGGTAACTGCTGAAAACATCGCGGACAAGCGAAAAATAGAAGATGAAATTTCATCTCTTTTTGATGCTGAAATTGAAGTTTTAACAAAGTAAAACAAAGGACTGATATTATGAATGATTTAACAAATAAATTACCGCCTGTAATTCGCAAAAATCTGCGGTATATAGTAATCATCCTTGGGGTGATGTTGATTTTAGTTATATTTTTCACTCCCTCCGGTGATGACACTAAGCAAGTAGTTGAAACTTCAGTTACCGCAGATGAATATGCACAATTACTTGAAAACAACATCGCTGATACGGTAAAAAGTATTGTAGGCGGTAAACCTACTGTGATGGTGACACTCAAAAGCGGTACGGAATATGTATATGCGAATGAGGAAAAATCCGACTCAGACGAAGATGAAAGCGAAAGCAGAGTTAAAGACAGCGTTGAGAAAAAGGTTGTTATTCTTGATGAAAACGGAAAAGAAGTACCTTTGACCGTTACAGAAATTATGCCGAAAGTTAAAGGTATCGTTATTGTCTGTAACGGCGGGAACGACAGTAGCGTGCAAACGCTTATCAGAAACACAATTTCGGTTGCGCTCGGAGTTGAAAGCGACTGTGTATGCGTTACCGGTACATTACTTAAATAGGAGTTGATTTTATGGACGAAAAGAAAAAAATTTTCCCAAAAAGAATTGCGGTATTTGCGGTGCTTATCGCGACATTATCAGCGGTGATTTATTTAAATTGGCAATACACCGCAGACAACGGTGAACTCGATTTAACAGCGGCACTCGAAACGACAGAAAAATATCTCGGGGATGCGGAATATGTTAACAGCGATGTAACCGTAACACAAAGCACAGAAGATGATTTTTTCAGTCAATCCCGCAGTGAACGCGAAACTACCCGTGAAGAATCACTAAAAATGCTCACAGCAATTACAGAAGATGCGTCTGCTGACTCTGCCGCTAAGCAAGAAGCAGTACAAAAAATTGCTGAAATTACAGAAAATGATAAATTACAGTCAGATATTGAAACTTTAATCAAAGCAAAGGGCTTTTCGGATTGTGTAGTTATTATTTCTGAAGATAGTGCAACCGCTATTGTCAAGGTTGAAAATGAACTGAATACCGAGCAAACCCTGCAAATTCAAGACATATTTTTACAGAACACAAAATTTTCTCTTGAAAATATTAAGATTTTTCAAGTAAAGTAGTTGTTAATTTTGAAAAAGTTTGTTATAATAGGAAAAGAAAAATATTTCGGAGGTAAACTTATGGATATTAAGAATAAAGAATACAACAACATTGTAATTTCCGAAGATGTAGTTGCAAAGGTTGCAAGCATCGCTGCTTGTGATGTTGCAGGTGTAGCAAATGTTGTCCCGAACCGTACCGACATCAAGGGCATATTTAAAGATGAAACTTTGAGAGCGGTTTCTGTTGAGAAGAACGGCAAGACAGCAGTTGTAGATGTCTACATCAAAATTGAAGAAGGATATAAAGTCCGCGAAGTCGCTGACAATGTACAGAAGTCTGTAAAAGAACAGGTACAGAATATGACAGGTGTTGTGATCACAAAGGTTAATGTTCACATCAGCGAAATCGAACTCAAAAAAAACGAAGCAAAGACAGGTAAGGACGCATAAAAATGACAAAAGGCGAAAAGAGAGAGATTGTATTCTCGCTTATATTTGAACTTGGTTTTTCCGGTATGCAGATGACCGATATTATTGAAAACGCAAAAGAAATAAGAGAAGAAAAAATCGGAGAATATGTTACATCTGTTGCAATGGGTGTTTTTGAAAATCTTGCAGATATTGACTCAACTATTGAAAAATTCAGTCAAAAACGCAGTTTAAAGCGTTTGCCTGCGGTTTCGCTCGCAGTTATGCGCCTTGCAGTTTATGAGATTTTATTCTGCGAAAGCGTACCTGATTCGGTTGCTGTAAGCGAAGCTGTCAGAATAGCACAAAAATTCGGTGACGAACGCGACTATTCATACATAAACGGTGTATTAAGTTCGGTCGTTAAATCAAAATAATGAGTGTTATTTTAGGGTTTGACACTAGCAACTACACAACTTCTGTTGCAATATACAATTCAAATACAAACGAGATGATTTCCTGCGGAAAACTGCTTGATGTAAAGTCGGGTGAACGGGGATTGCGCCAAAGCGATGCTTTGTTTTTGCATACAAAACAGTTACCCGATGTAATCAAGCAAGCATTCTCGCAATATGAAGGCAAGAAAATTGATGCGGTTTGCGTATCAACTCAGCCTCGTTCTATTGATGACTCTTATATGCCCGTTTTTCTATCAGGATTGTCAGCGGCAACATCAGCAGCGTGTGCACTCGATGTACCGCTTTACACAACCTCACACCAAAACGGTCACGCACTCGCGGCATTATATTCACTAAATAGGCTTGATTTAATAAATCAGCCTTTTTTGGCGTTTCACGTATCCGGCGGTACAACCGAAGCGTTGTATGTCACACCATCTGATAAAAATATCATTAACTGCGAGCTTGTCGGCAAAACGCTCGACTTAAACGCAGGCCAGGTCATCGACCGTATCGGTGTAAAATTAGGACTGAAATTCCCATGCGGCAACGAGCTCGATAAACTTGCGCAAGGTGGAAAACTTACACGAAAACCACATCCAACCTTAAAAGGTACAGACTGTTGTTTATCAGGTCTTGAAAATATTTGCGATAAAATGCTTGATACTGAAGAAAAGGCGGATGTAGCGCGGTTTTTATTTGAATATATCTCTCAAACATTACTTAAAATGACTCAAAAACTCCACGATAAAAATACGGCAACATCCCAACAGTTTATGCGGGCGGTGTTATGCGTAACAGCATTATACGCAGTAACTTAAAAGGACTTTTCGCATCCCCCGAATTTTCCTCAGACAATGCGGCAGGTGTTGCGGTAATCGGCAGTTTGACTTTAGAAAAAAGTGGCGACAATGGAAAATAAGATTTTATCTGTTACACAACTTAATATATATGTCCGTTCCTTGCTCGAAAGCAGTGATTTTTTAAAAGGCATTTACCTTTGCGGTGAGATTTCAAACTTTGTAAATCACTATAAATCGGGGCATCTATATATGTCGCTCAAGGACGAAACCGGCGCAATCAAGGCGGTTATGTTCAAAAGAGATGCAATGTCATTAAATTTTCAACCGCAAAACGGTATGAAAGTTATCTGTCGCGGCAGAGTGTCACTTTACGAGCGTGACGGTTCATATCAATTCTATATTTCATCAATGCAACCCGACGGTGTCGGTGCATTAGCAGTGGCATTTGAACAGTTAAAACAGAAACTTTTTGCCGAAGGACTGTTCGATGATGCCCACAAAAAGCCGATACCGAAGTACCCGTCTAAAATTGCACTTGTAACATCTGAAACAGGTGCGGCAGTGCAGGATATGATAAATGTATTGACAAGGCGGTATACAGTCGCACAAGTGGTGCTCTTCCCTGTCCAAGTGCAAGGCGAACTTGCCGCACCGCAAATTGCTGATGCTTTAAGAATTGCGGATACAATGGGCTTTGATGTAATAATCACAGGGCGTGGCGGCGGTAGTGCCGAAGATTTGTGGGCATTTAACGATGAAAAATTAGCGCGTACGATTTACTCACTGAACACGCCCATTATTTCTGCTGTAGGTCACGAAATTGACTTTACAATCGCAGATTTTGTTGCAGATTTGCGTGCACCTACTCCGTCAGCGGCGGCAGAACTTGCGGTTCCCGATAAATCCGAACTCTTAACCCGTATTAGCGCAATAAAAACTTCGCTGTATTCTTCTGCCTTAAATACTATAAACGACAAGCGAAATAAAATCGAACTGCTTAAATCAAAACCGTCTATGTCGGGCGCACAGTTTTATGTCGACCGCAGACGAATGGAAACTGATATACTTTTCAATAAATTAAACACCGCTTATAAAAATCTTCTTTTTGAGAAAGGCGAAAGTTATAAAATTGCAAGCACAAAACTATCTGCGCTAAGTCCGCTTAATATCCTCACACGCGGTTTTGCGACTGTAAAGCAAGATGATACTTACATCACATCAGCCAACGCCCTTAAAAGTGGAGATAAAGTTACAATAAAATTCCACGACGGTGAAGTGAATTCCACTGTCATTTAACAAAGGATGGATATAATGCAAAACATTTCATTTGAACAGGCAATGACACGTCTTGAGGAGATTACTGTGCTTATTGAAAACGGCAACATTTCTCTTGATGAATCGGTAAAACTCTACGAAGAAGGCGTGAAACTCACAGGCATTTGCGAAACTCTGCTTGATAATGCACAGTTAAAACTCAGCAAATTTAAGGGCGGAGATAAAAATGAAGATTGAATTTTTAAATGAATATACACCACTTATAAACGAGCGACTCTATGAGTTTATCGAAAAAATGGACGCGCCTCAAAAGCTGAAAGAAGCAATGTTATACAGCATCAGTGCAGGCGGGAAAAGACTTCGTCCGTGTTTAATGATGCAGTTTTACAAGGTTTTGGGGTACAATCCAAAAGAAATACTGGACTTTGCTTGCGCGGTTGAAATGATACACACATATTCTTTAATTCACGATGATCTACCTTGTATGGATGATGACGATATGCGTAGGGGCAAACCGTCCTGTCATATCGCTTTCGGCGAAGATATTGCTTTGCTTGCAGGTGACGCTATGTTGACAGCCGCATTTGAAATAGCAAGCGAAAATACAGATAATGCAAACGCAGTAAAGTGCATAAATTTGCTGGCAAAAGCAGCAGGTATGTGCGGTATGTGTGCAGGTCAATGCCTTGATTTACAAAGTGAAAACAGGCAGATTTCTGCTGACGAACTCAAGGAAATTCACAAAGGCAAGACAGTCGCGATGATTAAAATTTGCGCGCAAGTCGCTTGTGCAATGACAAATGTATCACAGGATGTTACACTTAAATGCGAAAAATACTGCGACAATATCGGCCTTGCATTTCAAATTCGCGATGATGTTCTTGACAAAATCGGTGACGAGGAATTGCTCGGCAAACCTATAAATTCCGATTGTGAAAACAATAAAAAC
>JAXJSX010000065.1:0-2569 GCA_036309925.1 Acutalibacteraceae bacterium
CGCAGACTTGTTCAGCAAGGCGGTGTGTCCGTAAACGACGAAAAAGTTACAGATATTTCATTCTCACTCGAAAAAGGCGATTTTAACGACGGTTTCGTTGTGATTAAAAAAGGCAAAAAAGTGTTCCATAAGGCAGTTTTGAAGTAAAACGAATTCAGCGTTGCAAATGCAACGCTGTTTTTTATGCCTTTACTTCGTTCGGGTATTTATCGTCGAGTGAATTGCAAAGATTGTCGAGCGTCACCATCGCAATCGACTGCATTGCCTCTCGTGTGAAAAATCCTTGGTGCGATGTCACGACTACATTCGGGAACGATAACAGCCTTGCAAGTTCATCATCTTTCAATATCTCATTTGAATAATCCTCAAAGAAATACTCGCTTTCTTCCTCGTAAACATCAAGTCCCGCACCGCCGAGTACGCCCGACTTCAAGTCTTGAATGAGTGCCGCGGTATCAATCAATCCGCCGCGCGAAGTGTTCACAAGAATACACCCCTTTTTCATAATGCCAATCGACTTTTCATTGACAATATGGCGTGTATCGAAATTGAGCGGGCAATGCAGAGATATAATATCAGACCTCTCGAAAAGTTGTTCCAAACTCACATATTCATAAGGAAAATCGCTGCGAGGATACGCATCATACGCAATAACATTCATCTTAAATCCGTTGCAAATATCGCAAAACAGCGCACCAATCTGCCCTGTGCCGATGATGCCCGCAGTCTTGCCCTTCAAATCAGTGCCGAGCAAACCGTTTATATTAAAATTGAAGTCACGGGTACGGTTGTATGCCCTGTGAGTTTTGCGGTTGACAGTCAAAAGCAACGCCGCCGCATATTCTGCAACTGCATCAGGCGAATAACGAGGCACTCGCACCACCTTGATTTTATCCTGCGCAAACCGAACATCAACATTATTATAACCCGCACACCTGAGTGCGATGAGTTTCACGCCACGCTCACAAAGTTCAGTGATGGTTTTCGCACCCACATCGTCATTGACGAACACGCAAACTGCATCAAATCCGTCTGCAAGGCGGGCGGTATCGGGATTTAATTTGTACTCGTAATACTTCACTTGGTAGCCGTATTCCTTAAAAAGCGGGTCAAACCAAATCTTGTCATACGGCTTTGTATCGTAAAATGCAACTTTCATAAATATCGCCTCTCTTTTTTCATAGTTTATCACGATTCTTAAAAAATATTTTTAAAAATTTAAAATTAGAAATCGGGAGATATAACGAGAAAAACGGAGATTGTGAGAGTTTTTGAAATTTAAATTAAATTTCTCTCAAAAAAGTGTTGACAAACGGTCTGATATGTGGTAAGATATGAAAGCGTTAAAAAACTTTTAAAGGAGATACTATTATGTCAACTTATATGGCAAAAGCAGGTCAGGTAGACCGCAAATGGTATGTGCTCAACGCTGAGGGCAAATCTCTCGGTAGAGTTGCAGCCGTAGCCGCAACACTTCTTCGCGGCAAAAACGAGCCGACTTTCACTCCTCATGTTGACTGCGGTAACCACGTCATCATCATCAATGCTGACAAAGCAGTCCTCACAGGTAAGAAGCTCGAACAGAAGTATTACTATCATCACACCGGTTATATCGGCAACTTGAAAGAAGTTCAGTACAAAACTCTTATGGCTACAAAGCCCGAGTTTGCAATGGAACTCGCTGTTAAAGGTATGATTCCGGACAACACCATCGGCAGAAAAGCGCTCACAAGACTCAGAGTCTACAGCGGCACAGAGCACAAACACGAAGCTCAGAAGCCGGTTGAGTATTCATTATAATAAGAAGGGAGCAGATTTAATATGTACGAAACAAAGCCTTATTTTTACGGTACAGGCAGAAGAAAGAGTTCTGTTGCCCGCGTTCGTGTCTACAATGGCACAGGTAAAATCACTATCAACGGCAGAGATATCGACGATTATTTCGGTCTTGAAACCTTGAAGTTCATCGTTCGTCAGCCGATCGCTTTAACCGATACTCTCGACAAGTTCGACATCGTTTGTAATGTTACAGGCGGCGGTATCACAGGTCAGGCAGGCGCAATTCGTCACGGTCTTTCAAGAGCCCTCCTTCAGTATAACGAAGAGCTCCGTCCTACACTCAAAAAGGCAGGATTCCTCACTCGTGACCCGAGAATGAAAGAGCGTAAGAAATACGGTCTCAAAGGCGCAAGACGCGCACCGCAGTTCTCAAAGAGATAATTATTTTATCGAAAAAATGGCTTGTTTACAAGGTTTTCGCCTTGTTGCAAGCCTTTTTTGATGTCCGTTTGATGTCCGAACGGTCAAAAAACATAAAAAATCAGCGGTTAAGGTGTAAAATCCTCAACCGCTTTTTTGTTGCTTATTGACTTGTTTCAATAAAGTATTTTACAAGGTCAGGCAAAATTCCCTGCCGTGATACATCACCGATAAATGATACATCGGTTATCTTTGGCGGTGTCTTGCCGTTAGTGTAAAAGTTCAAAACATCAATAAGCTTTAACCGTTCTTTTCTTCCGTCATTGTATGTAATATCAGCCCACACATCACGGAAAAACTCTTTTTCAAG
>JAXJSX010000066.1:0-4103 GCA_036309925.1 Acutalibacteraceae bacterium
GCTTTGTAGTCGTGGTAGTAGTTGTTGTGGTAGTAGTTGTTGTGGTAGTAGTTGTGGTCGTAGTAGTTGTGGTGGTAGTTGTTGTCGGCTTTACCTCTTCTCCCACATATCTGACATAATCCGCATTTACCCAACCTGTGAGCGTTCCTGTGGTGATTTTTGCCCAACTACCCGAAATCTGCGTTACAGTAATCAAATCGCCGCCGTAAACCTTACCGCGTACACTATAATCTGTGCCTGCCCCCGAACGAACATTTAAGTATGTTTTGACATTAAACACAATGTACTTGCCGAGGGGCTTTGCTGCGTTAAATTCCAGATAGTTCAGACTTACCCAGCCTGTACCGCCGTTAAACGATATGCTGCCCCAATCACCCGATACTTTTGTAACATTCACTATACTGCCATATGATACAGTACCGAGTTTTGTAGATGAAGTAGTCGCTGATGCCCTGACATTGAGAGTAGGATTTGCCAATACCTTGTACTTGCCTGTAGTGCGGGTAAGCGACTGACCGCTGTATTTGGGCCAATATGTATATTTTGAAATGTTACCGCGCATATCAGATGTGCCTTTGTTGTATCCCGACGGCACTTCAAAATCGTGGCACCAGGTAAATCCCGCAACAAACGCACCGTCTGCTGTATTCGGTACGGCTTTAAGCGTTTTATATACCGATGCGTAACTTGTTTTCAGTTCATAAATTAAAAAATTCAACTGACCGTCAAGCGTCTTGTAATTGTAGCCGTTGGAATTGCACCAGTTGACTAAATTTGTTCTGCGCCCTGTTGACGAGGTACGAGGGGTATTTGTCCATTGACAAATACCGTATCCGCCGCCCGATTCCCAGGTGTATCCGCCTTCAAGCGCGGTAGGATTGAAACTTGACTCCTTTTCGATGTTCGTGAGAATACCGCTCGCCGCCGCTGTGTTGAAACCGGCTGTGTTTATAAGAAATTTGTATATGTACTGTTCGTTTGAATCAGCGGAAACGGGGACTACGAGATAAGCCGCTGTAAATATTGCGCACAGAAAAGTGCTTATAACATTTTTTAACTTCATTTTTATTATCCTTCTGTTATAATGGTTACTAATTTGTAACCATTATAACATTATTGTAACTAAAAGTCAACGAATTTTATGAATTAGATTTGTGGAAATCACTAATACTTAAATTTAGGATATTTTACCTTGTCAGCACTCCGCCGTCTGTGCGTTCAATAAGGAGTATATCTTCCTCCTCAAGCGTGTCGCAGTTGACATATACAAGTATCTCTTTGTCGTCATCTGTAACGCAGGAAAATTCGTAACACAGCACCTCTCCTGCGGTATCGGGATTTACAATGCAAGTTGCGGTTTTTCTAACAGTCAGCGCTTCAGACAGTACCGCTTTAGCTTGGTCTGCAGAGTGTTTTTGGGATGTTATTTCACGATTGTAATGATTCATAATAAAACCGCGAGCCTCAACCTCAACAACTTTGCAATCGTCAAGCGCCACAGCCACTTTTACAAGGTCGGGATAGCAGATAACTCCGTCTTGCGTGTATGCGAAATTCACCGTGCAAATGCCGTTTGCGGTGACATAGTAACTCTCAGTGAAGTTGCCTGAATAAGCCGTTTTTAAATAGTTTCTCGCAGCAGCAATCGCTTGTTCTTCGGTGAATTTTGAACTTTGAGCCTCACGCGCGCAGGTGATATACAAAAGCGCACCGCCCGATTTTGTTACCGCACAAATACATTCATCACACTCAAAAATATACGCTGGCGTAACACTGCTTTCGTCACCGATGTATTCAACATTATTCAAATCGCACATTAAGAATTTTGACGCATTTTGCCTTGCCGTATCTTGCGATACATTCAGCTTATCCATTGTATACATCGGAGTTTTGCGGTCAATGTGGTCGGAATACGGCCCGTCGTAAATTAAGGTGGGGTATGACGAAACCGTCTGTGTGATGCTTTCAGCCGCCGCTGCTATCTGCGAAATTTCGCTCGACTTCAGACCGCTTATCGCGTACTCAATCTCGCCGTCCCAAATACCGTCACCGTCAAGGGTGGCGTTGAGGTCGCCGATGGTGTTCGACAGGGAAGACGCATAATTTGAAAGGCTTTGCAAGGTTTCACGGTCAGACTGTGTGATTTTTTGTTCTGCCGCCGCTTTTGATGCAAGGGACAGCGAGTAATTGCCCACTTGCGATAAAAATCTGTAGATTGCGTTTGCATCTGCTTGTTCAATCGGCAGATGTGACAATGCACTTTTTGCACCGCCCGACTCTTTAAAAAGCGTTGATGCGAGCGTTGACATCTGGGTTGCGGTATTCGCATAGATCTGTTTTTGCAGAGTTTCGTCAATGCAGGATAAATGGTCGGTCAAATCAGATAACGCCGATGCGTAACCGTTTTCTAAACTGCTGTGATACTGCTCGGATTTTCGGTAGAAACTGAAAGTAAAAATGCCGAGCGTTAAAACCAATGCAAATGTGAAACTCACAATTCTAACGAAATTCCGCTTTTTTAAGTTAAATCGCATAATAAAACCCCCGTTTTGAGTTAGTTTTGCTCAAAACAGGGGGAATATACATTTATATCATAATTTTGGTTTTGAGTATCGCCGCTTGAGTTTTTGCGTCTTCGATTTCGCCCGAAAGTACCATTTCAACAAGCGTGTCGAGCGGAAATTTCTCAACTTGCAGAAATTCGCCCTCGTCAAGTTGTTGTGATTCATAATGCAGATTGCGTGCCAAATACATATAAATCACTTCGCCGTCATATGCGGGCGTGGGGACAAGTCTGCCGAGTGACTGCCAATTTTCTGCGGTCATCCCGGTTTCCTCTAAAAGTTCACGCTTGGCACACAAAAACGGATCTTCGCCTTTTTCGAGTTTACCCGCAGGGATTTCCAAAAACAATCTTTCGTGCGGGTATCTGTATTGGCGCACCATCAGAACTTGATTATCGTCAGTCAGCGGCAGTACACACGCACCGCCTGTATGCTCTATTACCTCACGCGGTGCGGTACTGCCGTCGGGCAACTGCACAGTATCGTCACGAACATTCATAATTCGACCGCGAAAAACATAATTTTGACTAAGGGTTTTTTCAAAGAAATCCATTTAATTTACCTCCTGAAAGGGTTGATTTTATGATTGAACAGCGTGAATATCCATATGACGAATTGGTGGCGTATATGCAGGCACTCTCACGAAAATACGATTTTTTCACGCTCACTCAGCAGGGAACGACAAAAGTCGGAAGACCGATATATTCTGTCACGATCGGTCGGGATATGAACAATGTGTTTTATGCAGGCGGTTTTCACGGCAGTGAACGGCTTACAACGCTCGTGCTGATTATGTTTTTAGAGGATCTTTGTGAATCACTGCAAAACAACACCGACTTTTCGCTTACAAATGCAAGGTCTGCGTTGTATGGTAAAACGATACTGTGTGTACCGTGCGTCAATCCCGACGGCTATGAGATTTCCCGTGCAGGAGTTGAAACTGCAGGGCCGTATGCCGATGAAGTGCGTGCTATACTCGGCAATAACGAGTATAAATATTGGAATGCCAACGCAAACGGTGTTGATATTAACCACAATTTTAACGCAGGCTTTGAGATGCTCAAAGAACTTGAACGAGCACAGGGAATTACTGGGCCGTCTGCCCGAAGGTATGGCGGGCAAGTCCCCGAAAGTGAGATTGAAACGCAGATTATAACCCGACTTTGCAGGGATAACTATTGCAATAAGGTGCTTGCTATACACTCGCAAGGTGAGGAGATTTATTGGCAGTTCGGCGATAACACTCCTGAAAACGGGTATAGGCTTGCACGCCTTTTTGCAACTGCGAGCGGATATAGTATCGCCTCCCCGTCGGGTACTGCATCATACGGTGGGTTTAAAGATTGGTTTATACAGGGTTTTGGTAGACCGGGGTTTACGCTCGAAATCGGTAAGGGCACAAATCCGTTACCGCCGACTGATTTGTACTCGATTTATGATAAATTATACGAACTGTTTTTGTTGTCGTTTGCACTGTAAGATTGGTTTAATCTTAAACATTTTAATAATGAATTTTTTAAATTTATGTGCCATCCCGCA
>JAXJSX010000067.1:0-2533 GCA_036309925.1 Acutalibacteraceae bacterium
AACGATTTTCATTGTATTGCAAACAGGTGCACACACAGTTGCTGTATCGGTTGGGAGATTGACATCGACTGTGACACGCTCGAATTTTACAGCAGCATCGACGGCGATTTCGGCAGGCGGCTGCGTGATAATATTTGTTTTGATGATACACCGCATTTTAAATTAAAAAAAGATGATTGCTGTCCGTTTTTAAATGAGGACGGGCTGTGTGATATTATCATAAATTTAGGGCAAAACAGTCTTTGTCAGATTTGTGATGACCACCCGCGTTTTCGCAATTTCTATGAAAATCGCATCGAAATAGGTCTCGGACTTTGCTGTGAAGAGGCGGCAAGATTGATTTTATCAAGAGAAAACAAAACCGCTCTTTGTGTTTTGGAAGATGATAAAAACACTGAAATCGAGCAGGAATTTTTCTCATTTCGAGAGCGAATATTCGGCATTTTGCAAGATAGATCGCAAAGGTTTGAGCAAAGAATTGCGCAGTTGCTTAAATCGAAAAATATCACTCTGAAAACGCCGAATTTGGAGTTTTGGCGATCTCTCGAACGGCTTGACAGCAGTTGGGACAATGTACTCGGATTGCTCGAAAACGCTGATTTGTCTTGCGATTTACCTAAAGAATGGGACACACCTTTTGAGCAACTTGCAGTATACTTTGCGTATCGCCATCTTTCCCCCAATGCACATACAGGCGAAATTTCATTTATAGCACACGCTTGCAATCTGATTTCTGACATTTGCAAGGCGCATTTAACCGCACACAGCGAACTCAAATTTGCAGACTTTATAAATTACGCTCGAATGTTCTCATCGGAGATTGAATACAGCAACGAGAATTTAGATATGTGTTTTTGCTTGTAAATGCTTGAATTTTTAGTGGATTTTTTGTATAATTTATAATAATACTTTTGTGGAGGGAAATATGCAACGAGAAAAATTAGGTAGCAGACTCGGTTTTATTTTAATCAGCGCAGGTTGTGCGATTGGTGTTGGCAATGTTTGGAAGTTTCCGTATATGGTAGGGCAGTACGGCGGCGGTATTTTTGTGTTGATTTATCTGTTCTTCCTTATTATTTTCGGTATTCCTGTTATGGCAATGGAATTTTCAATCGGAAGAGCGTCACGCAAAAGTCCTGTTAAGATGTATGAGCCGCTCGAACCCCACGGCAGTAAGTGGCATTGGCACGGTATCGTTTGTCTTATCGGTAACTACCTTTTAATGATGTTCTACACTACGGTCTGCGGTTGGATGCTTAATTATTTTGTATCAACTGCGGCAGGTACATATTCCGGGCTGGATGCTGACGGCGTTGCGGCTGAATTTTCAAATATGCTCGCAGATCCCATTGCACAAATTGCGTTTATGGCGATTGTGGTTGCAGTCGGCTTTGTGATTTGCTCGTTTAGTCTGCAAAACGGCGTCGAACGGGTAACAAAGGTTATGATGCTGGCGCTCCTTGCGATTATGGTGCTTCTTGCAATCAACAGCATTGTACTCGAAGGCGGTGTACAAGGACTTGAGTTTTATTTGAAACCGAGTTTTGAAAACATCAAAGCGGTTGGTAGCGGTGATCTTGCAAACGGATTTATACAAGTGGTTGTCGGTGCAATGAATCAAGCCTTCTTTACACTCAGTTTAGGCATTGGTGCAATGGCGATTTTCGGCAGTTATGTCAGTGGTGACCGTGCTTTGCTCGGTGAGTCTGTTAATATCGGGTTGCTTGATACATTTGTTGCGATTTGTTCAGGTCTTATCATCTTCCCCGCTTGCTCGGCATACGGTGTTGAGGTAAACAGCGGTCCGTCGCTGATTTTCATTACATTACCGAACATCTTTAACAATCTTCCCGGCGGCAGAATTTGGGGTAGTTTGTTTTTTATATTTATGACATTTGCCGCCTTTTCAAGTGTGCTTGCGGTGTTTGAAAATATCATTGCGTGCTGTATGGATATTTTCGGTTGTTCGCGAAAAAAAGCAAGTCTTATAAACGGTGTGCTGATGTTTATCCTATCACTTCCCTGCGCACTGGGATTTAATCTTCTGTCAGGGTTTGCTCCGTTTGGCGAGGGTTCAACGGTTATGGACCTTGAGGATTTCTTGGTGAGCAATATTTTACTCCCACTCGGTTCGCTGATTTTTATACTCTTTTGTGTATGGAAGAAAGGCTGGGGCTGGGATAACTTCGTGAAAGAAGCGAACACAGGTAAAGGTTTGAAAATACGAAAATGGATGCGAGGCTATATGACATATGTATTGCCTGTTATCGTTATCGCTCTGTTTGTACTCGGTATGTATAATTTCTTTAAGTAAACAAAAAATCACTTAGGGGCACCATCCTCACGGATGGTGCCCCTAAGTTGCTTTTGTCTAAACTAAGTTGCAGTGCCTTTTGTGTTGATTTTTACGCGTTGGGATTTTAAGGCTAATCGAAGTCCCGGTTTGCGATTGCAACAAGAATCTTACGGGCATCAGCGATACTGTGTCCCCCATCATAGTTTACATCACCATTGATTAAACCTTGTTCAGAAA
>JAXJSX010000068.1:0-8101 GCA_036309925.1 Acutalibacteraceae bacterium
CTTTACCTAAATATTCTGCCCGAAAAATGGAGGTTCACCGTATCAAAAACGGTGGCTCCTACATACAAGTGTACCGCTTCAGAAATGAAGGTGCCCACATCCGTTAAAATTGCCTTAACTTCGTCATACGGCATAGAGTAACGCTGACTCAAATATCGCATAGCAGCACCAAGCTCGCCGTGCGGACCGCCGAGTTGCGACACGATGACTTTTGCGAGCGCGGGATTCGGTCTTGTAATCTTTACAGGGTATTCAAGTTTCTTATCATAACTCCACATTAGCTTCAACCTCCCAAGGCCACGGACCTTTCACCCAATTAAACTTACCGTTCTGTTCACTTGCATCTTCGACTGATAAAGGACCGTACTTCTCGGTATACTCCGCCTTAGCCTTTTTATACATAGCGGAAACCTTTTGGAAATATTCGAGTGCTTGTTTGTCGTGAGGATGAGTATCTAAAAACATATTTGCTTCGATAACTGCAAATCTATACATTCTAACCAAATTCAGCGCTTTATTTCTGTTCTTCATTTTCTTACCCCCTGCCCACCTAAAAACGGTAGGTCTAACTCGCTAAACAGCGTGCCTCTGCTCAGTGCTACATCACAATCATATAAATTACGCCACTTTTGCATAGGCACATATGCCATTGCAAGAGGCAGAGAATCTACACACGATGCATTTAAGGCATTTTGATCCGGCATATTCATACACAAATCATCAATGCAGAATTTGTCCATAACATTGATCTCCTTTATATTATTTTTTGACTTGCGTCACTATATTATATTATAGAAATTTATCAGTGTTAAAATTATGGTTGACATTACCGTTAGGGTAGGGTTTACTCGAGCAAAGAGCATATTATGCGTTTTAAAGTTGTAAGTAATTTTGATTAGTTAAAATATTAACAATTTCATTCAATTAAATGATTTAAAAAACAAAAACTTCGATATATTTTTAACAAAGGTGTTGACAAAGATAACTCCATCATATATAATAGAAACAACACGCGCAAAAAAGCGCAAATTTTGGAGGTTATTGAAATGTCAAGAGTTTATAATTTTTCTGCAGGCCCCAGCCAGTTGCCCGAATGTGTACTTAAAAAAGCAGCTGCTGAAATGCTTGATTATGAGGGTAGCGGTCAATCCGTAATGGAAATGTCACACCGTTCAAAAGTTTACGACAGCATCATCAAAGGTGCAGAGGCACTTGTTCGTGAACTTATGAATGTACCTGATAACTACAAGGTTCTGTTCTTACAGGGCGGCGCATCATCACAATTTTCAATGATCGCATTAAACCTTATGAACAAATCTAAAAAGGCCGACTATGTAATAACAGGTCAGTGGGCAAAGAAGGCATACAAAGAGGGCGCTCGTTACGGTGAAGCAAATGTTGTCGCTTCTTCTGAAGACAAGACTTTCTCATACATTCCTAAGCTCGATCCCGAAACATTCACTAAAGACGCAGATTTCTTCCACATCTGCATGAACAATACAATCTACGGCACAAAGTGGAAAACACTTCCCGAAACAGGTGATGTTCCGCTTGTTGCAGATATTTCATCCTGCCTTATGTCAGAGCCGATTGATGTATCAAAATTCGGTGTACTTTACGCAGGCGCGCAGAAAAACTTGGCACCCGCAGGTGTTACACTCGTTATCATCCGTGAAGACTTAATCGGTAACGCACAGGATATCACTCCTACAATGTTTAATTACAAAACACATGCTGATGCTGATTCACTCTTCAACACACCGCCTTGCTACACTATCTATATCGCTAAACTCGTTATGGAATGGATCAAGAACGAAATGGGCGGACTTGAAAAGATGAAAGAATACAACGAGAAAAAGGCTAAAATTCTTTACGATTTCCTTGACAGCAGTGAAATGTTCAAAGGAACAGTTGTACCTGAAGACCGTTCACTTATGAATGTTCCGTTTGTTACAGGTGATGCAGACCTTGATGCAAAATTCGTTAAAGAAGCAGCAGATGCAGGCTTTGTAAACCTCAAAGGTCACCGTTCAGTCGGCGGTATGCGTGCATCAATCTACAATGCAATGCCGATTGAAGGCGTTGAAAAACTCGTTGAGTTTATGAAGAAATTTGAAGCAGACAACAAATAATCGAAAGGCTGAATTGTAATGTACAATATTAAAACACTCAATAAAATTTCTCCCGCAGGTTTAGATAATTTTGACAGATCTAAATATACATACGGTGACGATATTGCATCTCCCGATGCTATTATGGTGCGTTCCGCATCAATGCACGATATGGAAATGCCCGAAAGCCTCAAAGCAATCGCTCGTGCAGGCGCAGGTGTCAACAATATCCCGCTCGATAAATGTTCAGAGCAGGGCATTGTTGTATTCAACACTCCCGGTGCAAACGCAAACGCTGTAAAAGAACTCGTGCTTGCCGGTTTGCTTTTGGCATCAAGAAAAGTTGTTGCAGGCATCGACTGGGCAAAAACTTTAAAAGGCAACGGCGACGAAGTCGGCAAAATGGTTGAAAAGGGCAAAAGCGCATTTGCAGGTCCTGAAATTGCAGGCAAAACTTTAGGCGTTGTAGGCCTTGGTGCTATCGGCATCTTAGTCGCAAACGCTGCTCGCGCACTCGGTATGAACGTATACGGCTACGATCCTTATCTTTCTGTTGACGCCGCTTGGAGCCTTTCGCGTTCGGTAGTTCACGCTAAATCCTTGAAAGAGATTTATGCTAACTGCGACTATATCACAGTTCACGTCCCGCTTAATTCTGAAACAAAGGAAATGATTTGTGAAGAGTCTATCGCTACAATGAAAGACGGCGTTAGAATTCTTAACTTCTCACGCGGCGCACTTGTTGCTTCAAAAGATATCATTAAAGCACTCGAATCGGGTAAAGTTGCAGCATATGTAACTGACTTCCCGTCAGACGATGTAATCGGCGTAGACGGCGTTATCGCTATCCCGCACCTTGGTGCATCAACTCCCGAATCAGAGGACAACTGTGCATTTATGGCAGCAAACGAAATCATCGGATTCCTTGAAAACGGTTCTATCAAGAATTCTGTTAATATGCCGAATGTCGAACTCGGTGATGTAACAGGCGGCAGAATTTGTGTAATCCATAAAAATGTACCCAACCTTCTTACATCCATCACAGGTGTTGTTTCAGCGGCAAATATCAACATCGAAAATATGGTTAATAAATCCCGCGGCGACTACGCTTATTCAGTAATCGACACCGCAGATAAAAACCTCCGGGATGTAGTTGCTAAAATCACTGACATCACAGATGTTGTTAAAGCTTGGTCACTTTAATAAAAATCATAAATTTTACACAGCCTCGAAATTTTCGAGGCTGTTTTTCATAATTTTGATTGACTTTACCTCTATAAATTAGTATAATATAATTAAAATAATAATCGGAGGGGATTATAATGTCAAATTACGGTAATTTTAAAAACGGCTGTGAATATGCAATTCATAAAACCGAAATTGCGCGTCCGCAGTTAAACTACCTTTGGAATGCAAGAATCTTGAGCGGTGTAAACCATTTAGGCGGCGGTAACGGTGCATACGGTGCGCGTGCTTGCGCTTATATTGATCCGGACGGAAAGGGAAGATGTTCTGTCATCCGCGACGGTAACCGTTATTTCTATATTAAAAATAAGAAAACCGGCAAGGTATTTAACCCGGGTTGGTATCCTTGTAAAACAGAAGTTGAAAACTTTGAATGTGTACATGGTCTGGGCTATTCACACATCGGTGCAGAGTGCGACGGTATCAAGGCGCAAACAAGAGTATTCATCAACGATTGTGATCCGTGTGAAATCTGGACTGTTACACTCACAAACACATCATCTGAAGATGTCGGCGTTTCTGCTTATTCTTTTGTTGAATTTCAACTTGAAGGCTATCAGCGTTACAGCGACTACAATTCATATGTTCACGGTGAATTTGATGAAGAAACCAACACTATCGTTTGCTTCAATATGGCTATGGAACGCCCGCACGAATGGTTCAACGGTTTCATCTCAACCGATGTTAAACCTATCGCATTTGATACATCAAAGCGTGCATTTTTAGGTGTATACGGCGGTATCTTTGAACCGGACGGTGTAAAGGCTGATAAACTTTCAAATTCACTCGCCGCTTGCGAACAGATGGTCGGTGCATTCCAGCACGATTTTGAAATCAAAGCAGGCGAGAGCGTAACATTCAATGTTATCATCGGTGCGGTCGATAATATGGACACCGCAAAAGCACTTTCAAATAAAATTTTTGCACAAGGCAAGGTTGAAGCAGATTACAAAGCATTACTCGACTCTAAAAAGTCGATGTCAACAGATATTTTCATCAACACAGGCGATGAGAAGATCGACAACTTTGCAAATTACTGGCTCAAACAGCAGGTACAGTTGTGTGCAGAGGTCGGCAGAGATACAGGTAAAGGTTTCCGTGATCAGTTGCAGGACGCTTGGGCAGTTGCATCATTCAATCCCGCACTCGCAAAGGATAAAATCCTCGAAACTCTTACATATATGTACAATGACGGCAGATGTGTACGCGGTTGGCTTCCGCTGGACCACCATATCTATTCCGACGGTCCGACTTGGGTTGCGCCCACAATCAACGCTTATATTAAAGAAACAGGCGATGTTGATTTCTTAAAACACCCTGTAAAATATCTTGACGAAGGTGAAGATACAGTATGGGATCATATTCTCACCGCAGTCCGTTTTGCATCTGACGATTTGGGTGAGCACAACCTTGTCAAATCCCGTGATGGCGACTGGAACGACTCACTCAATATGACCGGACTCAAAGGTAAAGGCGAGTCAGTATGGACTTCAATCGCACTTTACTATGCAATCACAAATACTGCTGAACTTGCTAAAAACATCGTTAAAGATGAGGCTATCTACAACGAAATGTTAGAGCGCGGCGAACGCATTAAAGAGGCAGTCAACCAAGCAGGTTGGGATGGGGAATGGTATCTAGCCGCTATCAACGACTACAATGAAAAAGTCGGCACACATACCGAAAAAGAGGGCATGATTTACCTCAATTCACAGACTTGGGCTGTGCTTTCTAATATTGCTGACGATGAAAGAAAGCAGAAATGTTTGGATGCTGTTGACAAATATCTCGACAGCGAATACGGTCCGCTCACCTTATACCCAACATACACAAGCTTCAACAACCGTATCGGCAGACTTACAAGCTTTATCCCAGGTATCTGGGAAAACGGCACTCCGTATTGCCACGGCGGTACATTTAAAGTTGTTGCTGACTGTTTAGAGGGCAGAGGCGATGCCGCATACCGCACAATCACAAAGATTTTACCCGACTCTGATACCAACCCGTCAGACCATTCGGGTTGTGAGCCGTATGTCGTAACCAATATGTTCTTCGGCCCTGACAACCCGCGTAAAGGCGAAACTTTGTTCGCTTGGGTAACAGGTACAGCAGGCTGGATGTTCAGAGCAATCGTGCAGTATATGGCAGGTTTCCACCCGTCATACGACAGCTTCACAGTGTCACCCTGTATCCCGTCACAGTGGAAGAATGTTACACTTACAAGAAAGTTCAGAAATGATACATATAAACTTACCATCAAAAATGAAAACGGCGCACAATCAGGTGTTAAATCAGTAATTGTCGACGGTAATGTTATCGACGGCAACACAGTATCACTTTTCGGCGACGGTAAAACTCACACTGTTGAAGTAATTATGTAACAAACAACGGCGCTTCTGCTACGGAGCGCCGCTGTAATTTAATGTATTGAGTTGATTATAATGAATATTAAAGATGCAAAAAGAATAGTTTTTAAGATAGGTTCGTCAACACTTACCCACGAAAACGGCAAACCAAACTATAAAAAAATCGAAGAATTAGTCCGCATTTTAGCAGATTTAAAAAACGACGGCAAACAGGTCGTTCTTGTGTCGTCGGGTGCTATTGCGGTCGGCGTTGACAGACTGCGACTTCCTGCTCGTCCGTCAACTGTTGCGGGAAAACAGGCAGCTGCGGCAATCGGACAGTGCGAACTGATGTTCATCTACGACCGATTTTTCTCAGAGTATAACACCACAGTCGCTCAAGTGCTTATGACTCGTGATGCTGTTGAAAAATTCGACCGCAAACGCAACATCGTCAATACTTTAACCGCACTCCTTGACTACGATGCAATTCCGATTGTAAACGAAAACGATACAGTCGCAACAGATGAACTTGTGTTCGGTGATAACGACACGCTTTCAGCAGTCGTAGCCGAATGTGTTGATGCGGATTTACTCGTTATTATTACCGATATTGACGGACTTTACGATGCTAACCCCCGAGAAAATCCGAATGCTCGGAAAATTGATGTTGTGAATGAAATCACACCCGAAATCTTCCAACTTGCCGGCGGTAGCGGAACATCCCGTGGCACAGGCGGTATGGTCACGAAATTGCAAGCCGCGCAAATTGCGATGAACAACGGCTTTGATACCGCAATCATCAGCGGCAACGATTTACACAACATCTACACACTTTTATCGGGCAAAAATATCGGTACAATCTTTAAGGCGACGGAGGAATAATATGACTCTCGATTTAATGGGCAAGGCGGCAAAATCAGCGGCACATAAGTTGTCAGTTGCCACCACTGAACAAAAAAATAAAGCGTTGCTTGCAATCGCAAATGCGTTGCGTGACAACACAGATAAAATAATTACTGCTAACGAAAAGGATATTGCAAATGCACGCGACAACGGTATTTCTGATACAATGGTTGACCGTCTGCGACTCACCAAAGACCGCATTTTTGATATAGCAAAATCGGTTGAACAAGTTGTGAATTTAGCGGACCCTGTCGGCAGAGTGATTGACGGATACACTCGTCCAAATGGACTTAAAATCAGCAAAATCACCGTACCTATCGGTGCAATCGGCATTATCTTTGAATCCCGCCCGAATGTCACAGTCGATGCGGCAGTACTTTGTCTGAAATCAGGCAATGCAACAATCCTTCGCGGAGGTAAAGAAGCTATAAATTCAAATATCGCACTTGCAGATATTATGCGTGACGCTATCAAATCAGCAGGACTTGACGAAAATTGCGTTCAACTGATAAGCGATACATCAAGACAGACCGCAACCGAACTTATGCGCCTTAACAAATATCTCGATTTACTTATCCCTCGCGGAGGCGCAGGACTTATAAAAGCGGTAGTTGAAAATTCAACCGTTCCTGTTATCGAAACAGGCACCGGCAACTGCCATATTTATATTGATGAATCGGCAGATTTGCAGATGGCTGCTCAGATTGTAAATAACGCAAAAACACAGCGTCCGTCTGTTTGTAACGCTTGCGAAAGCCTGCTTGTGCATACCGCAGTTGCAGATGCTGTTTTACCGAAAATCAATGACCTTTTCAAAGAACACAATGTAGAAATCCTTGGCTGTGCCCGCACTTGTGAAATACTCGAAAATGCAGTACCTGCTACGGATGAAGATTACGCAACCGAATTTTTGGACTATACAATATCTGTAAGAGTGGTTGATAATATTGACGAAGCTATTGACCACATTATGACATATACAAGCGGCCATAGTGAATGTATCGTCACAAATAACCACTCTAATGCAGAGAAATTTACAAACGAAATTGACGCGGCAGCGGTATATGTAAATGCCTCAACTCGATTTACCGACGGTGGAGAATTTGGACTCGGCGCTGAAATCGGCATTTCTACCCAAAAACTTCACGCTCGCGGTCCAATGGGACTTAATGAACTCACCTCATTCAAATTCATCGTACAGGGAAACGGACAGATAAGATAGTGTAAACCAATAAAAGGTAGAAAATTTCACAATCTATGGTTACACAGGCTCTGCCGCTGAAATCTATGCAAGTGAAAATTATTTTACATTTATTGGTGTAGAAAATGTGACGGAAAAACCGACAACACAAGGCGGTTTAAACGGCGACGGTAAACTCACTATCGTAGACGCGCGTTCGCTCCTTGTAAAAATTGCAAACGGCGAAGTATAAATATCCACACCAAAAAACAGAGCCTCCCGGCTCTGTTTTTGCTTTGCGCACACTTGACACC
>JAXJSX010000069.1:0-12001 GCA_036309925.1 Acutalibacteraceae bacterium
ACTAAGGCTCTGTCTGCGTGAGCACAGCTCACTTGCCAATCGCCAAGTTGCTGCCACTCCTTTCTCCTCGCTTCATCCGCCACCAGCGGTGCTCGGAAACGTCCCCAACTGTGCCACACCCCGAAATATTCAATTTTTCTTCTTTTTGCGTAGAAGTGGGACAAACTGTGGTCAAACTCAAATTCCACGCAAATTTGAGTTTTCTTAAAATCCCGAAAGTCCGCATAAACAGAGGCTTTCCAGGACTTTCTCATTTCTACGGCGTTTTGCCCGTGTCACGCTCCCAAACGAATGTCCGATACTATCTTTTAATTTGAGCTTGATGCCTGAATGAAATGATATTGTTATTTTTGTATAACATTCCATTTATTGTTTTGAACGATATACTGAAATTCGCTTAGAGTGTCATCAAGCATAACTTCGAGTAATTCGTAAAAGTCACTTACTAAGTTGACTTTGTCCAAATCCTCTTTTTTAACCCAATGCATACTGCCTTCTTCAGATGAAATAACATCACCGTGAAATTGGTTTGTTGTAAATAAAAATACGATATATCTACCGTTTTCGTAGTTGCCGTCTTTTATTGGAAACTGTTTTACACCGCACAGTTTAGGGTTTTTAATTGTTAAGCCTGTTTCTTCTTTCATTTCCCGTATAACAGCATCAATGATAGATTCCCCAACTTCAATATGCCCACCGGGGAGTGTATATCCTTTCCAATCGTTTTTTAATCTATCCTGTAATAAAAATTCATTATCGTTATGAATCAGACAAAGAACTGTTAATTCAACTTTTTCTGTACGGTCCATTATGTTCACCTCATAAAATCTAACTTGCAACTATTATACCACACACTACCCCCATATTTCAACTAACGAATATATTAAAACAAGCACTCGTATGGGTAAATCATACAGGTGCTTGTTTGTTAACTTATACTCTACTATAAAATAATGCAAATTAGACCGCTGCAACCTTCGTTTATTAGGCGTTCGAGAGTTTGAGCGAGTCGCTGTCTTGCTTCGTGCGGCATATGTTCAAGTTTTGAATGTAAGCCGTCATTGACGAGTTCGTGCAAGGATTTACCGAAGATGTTAGAATCCCAAATTTTAATCGGATCTTCTTCAAATTGGCTCATGAGCGACATAACCAAGTCTTCGGATTGTTTTTCACTTCCTACAATCGGTGATACCTGTGTTGAAATATCAACCTTCATCATATGAATTGACGGTGCAGACGCTTTGAGTTTGACACCGTATCTACCGCCCTGACGGATGATTTCGGGTTCTTCAAGCGACAAATCTTCGATTGATGGCATCACAATACCATATCCGGTTGCCTCAACTTCTTCGAGTGCATTCTTGAATCTGTCATATTCACGCTTAGCGTTAGATAATTCGCGAATATTACGCATCAAATCGCGGTCGTTTGCAATCTCGACATCGGTTTGTTCTGATAAAATTTTATAAAACAGTTCGTCTTTGAGTTCGATTTTTATTCGTACGCAGCCTTGACCTAAATCAACATCATTGTGGCTTACTGCAATAATATTTTCGCACGAACACAAATCATCTTCCAATTTTGAACAATCACGGATCTTCTCCAAATTGCTCGCATTTTCCGAAATAACTCTGCAAATATCAGACCTTAACCAGTGTGACACATCAAGGCTGTTGATCCAGCCGGGCATATCAATCCCAATCTCACGGATAGGAAATTCAAAAAGTACGCTCTTAATGATTTCTTTGATTTTATCGCCTGTCAAATCAACGCAGTTTACGGGGATTACAGGTGTGTTGTACTTTTCTGACAGTTTATCAGCAAGTATCAAGGAACTGCTACTTTGAGGATTTACACAGTTGAGCAACACGACAAAAGGTTTGTTAATCTCTTTGAGTTCGTTGATAACGCGTTCTTCAGCATCCTCGTATTCATCACGATCTATGTCACTGATACTGCCGTCAGTTGTAATTACAAGTCCAATTGTAGAATGTTCATTGATAACCTTTTGTGTACCGATTTCAGCAGCCATATTAAACGGAATTGGCTCGTTGTACCACGGTGTCATCACCATTCGAGGTTGATTGTCTTCAATATATCCGATTGAGCTTGGCACAATATATCCAACACAGTCAATAAGTCTTACATTGAACGAAGCGTTGTTGCCAATGCTGATTTTTACAGCATCCTCCGGTACAAATTTCGGCTCAGTGGTCATAATTGTTCTGCCTGATGCAGACTGAGGAAGTTCGTCGATTGCGCGTTCACGGATATAGTTTTCTTTGATATTCGGAAGCACAATTTCATCCATAAACTTTTTTATAAATGTTGATTTACCGCTTCTGACAGGGCCTACTACTCCGATGTAAATATCGCCCTGCGTGCGTTTTGCAATATCTTCGTAAATATTATCGTTCATTAGTAACCCTCCTTACATTGTTGCGGGGATGATAATCATTTTATTGCTTTGAAGAACATCGTTTGTCAGTCCGTTTTGTTTCATAATTTCATCGGCTTTAGAGTTGTATCTTCTTGCGATGTCCCAAATACTCTCGCCCGACTTTGCGTAATACAAAGTCATCGCCGGTCTGTTTTCGTTGCTTTTCTGCCTTGTAGCATCTTTAGTGATGTCAGTTAACAGTTTGATATTCTGAATTTTTCTTGGTAAAATGGACATCCTGCAATCACATCTGAATTCAATGCTGTTTTCGGAATTTAATGAATAAGTTTCGTTTTCAATGTAGGAATTTATATCAAAATCGTTGTATTCATCCGCTGATGAAAGCGAGGTGGTTATATCAATCAATTTATCAACGCAACAGCAATCACCATTTGAATTGATGTATAAAATACAAACAGGAATATTACCGCTTAAATTGATATTGCCGTATTCATAAGCGGCGCTGACTTGCGGATTACCGTAATTCACACAGATTATATCCTTGATACCGTCATCGAAAGAGTGTGCCTGCCTGCAAATTTCAGTATAATTTATATTATCCGCTGTACGCATAAGGCGTACTTGCTTATCACTCATATCAAGCTCGCAATTAGTACTGTACGCATCAGTCACCGTTTCAACATTACAATTATTCCAAGATTTAATCGAAACCATAATTTTCGCATTCATCAAAACACTCATACAATTACCGTTGCGATCAGTATAGGGTTTGAGTTCAAGTCCACAAACCTTTGATTTGCCGTAACACATAGCATTTTCGGTAATGCCTTCAGCCTCAATGATTTGACTTATGGGAATAGAACAGTTTACCGTTTCGTAAACGCCGTCTTCGTTTAAATATGTAAACTTTATATTAAAGTTTGCTTTGTAAACGATTTTATCTGTTACGGGCTTGTATTCTTCATTTGTGACATTTGCACGCGATTGAATAATGTTTAAAATCGAACCGTTTGTTTCATCAAGTGCGATTTCTTCATTAAGAATGATTAACTTATCGGCATTTGATGTAAGCTCGCTGTATTCGATGCAATTCTTGCGAAGTTGAATATCATCACATTCGATGTCGGAAACGGTATTTGATTTTTCCTTTGAAGTACAGTTGATTTTAATGCTCAATGCACCGTGAATATCCAACTTGCGTTCGTTCACAGCACGGCAGTTGACATATTCACATTTAGGAATACACTCAAAAGCACAACTTGTGGCATCGGTTTTTAAGTCAATATTTTTAGAAAAACTGCTCGCTATTTCATAACCGCGAATTTCTTTTTTATCTCCGCTCAAATATAAAATGCAAATACAAGCCGTTCCGTCTAATGTTACTGAATTTCCTTGCGGATTTACATTGTGAATGTAAGGTGTGATACTGCATTTTAGGATTTTTTTAATGTCAGGGCAGTAATCAGGCAAGGTGTACTCTCCATCAATCGCTTGTTCAACACTCGCATTAAACGGCGTGTTATATGAACAAACCTCCTTAAAATTAAGTGACAAATCCATTACAATTAACCTTTCCGCTCCCATAAATTTTTTGTGTCAGCCGAGAGCATAGCTTGACTGTTTCCTGATTTATAGTATTCTTAAAAGTCAAATCTTATGCCTAATTTTAAATTTGTGTTGACAAATGTGAAATTAAGCGATATAATGAATATACAACAGAGTAGATATGCGCGCGTTAAGTGCCGAACGGACGGGGAGTTGCCGGGCGGACGAAAAGTTATCTTGCGGTGTGCATATCGCATCCCGCTGTAAAATAATATCGACCGACACTCCTTATTATTTCAGCGAAAAAATAATAAGGAGTTGTTTTTATGAAAGAAAAAAAGTTCGACAAAAATAGGTTATTAACGGTAATTGCAATCGTTTACACAATTTTGCTTGTATTGAGTGCGTGCGCGATTAAAATTTACACAGATTGGTTTAGTGATAAGACGGTCACCACAATCATCACTGTGGGCTATGTAATACTGTTTGTACCGCTGATGTTCGCAATCGGTAAGTTATCTGTTAAGAAAATGGTGCTGTCCGATATGGTATTTTTAGCACTTTTAATTGCAGTTCACGTGATTTTTTCTCGCTTGCTTGCAATTCAAACACCTATTACGAAAATCAGTCTTTCGTTTTTACCTATGACCTTGTGCGCAATGAAATTCGGAGCAGGCCACACTATGATAATGGGCGGACTTGCAGATATTATCGGCGCAATCGTATTTCCTACGGGTGCTTATTTCCCGGGATTCACACTCACTGAGGTGGTACGCGGATTTATATTCGGCTCATTGCTTCACAAAAAAGTAACACTCCCCAAAGCATCACTTGCAGTTATCTTGTCGCAAACAATATGCTCATTAGCAATGAATTCAATGTGGATGACTTTCATAGGTGCAGAGTTCGTTCCGACAATTATCAGCCGTATTCCGCAAGTTGTGATAATGATACCTTTGCAGATTATCGTCATACCATTATTTGCAAAATCAATGAATAGAATTTCACTTAAAACCGCATAAATCCTATGGCTTATTCTTTTTTGAGTAAGCCATTAAATTTTAGTTGAAACATATTTGAGTTTGCGGTATAATGTTAGTATAAAAATTAAGGAGTTTTAAATTTTGAAGATTTTAAAATCGTTATTTATATATATTTTTTGCATTGCACTTGTTTTTAATTTCACGTCCTGCGAGGAAGAAACAAATGTCGGCGTGTATTTTATGACCGACACTAAAATCTCTACTTTCGACCCCCAACTTGCAAGTACAAAGGCGGAACTGAGTTATGCGTATAATTGCTTTGACTGCCTTTTCGGCTACGATAAAGACGGAAATTTAATAAAAAATCCAATTCTCAATGAATACTCGGTGTCAGATGACGGTTTGACATATACCTTTACGCTTCACAATGATACATTTTGGAACGACACTGAAATTCTCGTTACTGCCGCTGATTTTGAATTTGGATTAAAACGAGCTGTGGCCAAAGAAACGAAAGCATCTTTTGCCGGACTTTTGTCTGCTGTGAGCGGTTTTGACGAAGTAAACCAAGGCGGTGACACTTCAGAACTCGGGGTATCTTCATCGGGCAAAGTACTTACAATAAAACTTTCAAAAAAAGATGATGGATTTTTAAATGCGCTTGCGCATCCAATAAGTGCGCCGTGTAATGAAGCGTATTTCGTGGGCACAAAGGGCAAATACGGATTGGATATTGAGCACATTCTTTCAAACGGGCCATACTTTGTAAAATCCGTAAATGAGAACGACAGTTCCATTACAATGCACAGCGTTGACGAACGCGATGTGCCGTTAAATTATGTCAAAATCATTTTCAATGCCGCACCTGAGGATATTACACTTGCTGCGAAAGAGAATACATACAACATCTACACTTCAAGTGATGATATTTTCTTAAAATATACCGAGGGTAAAGGCAATACATACGATTTATACGATACCACATATTGCTTATACGCCTCTGAAAATCTTGAAACAGATGATGTTGATATTGCAAAAATGCTGTTTTCTGATATTGATAAAAGCACCCTATCAATCAATCTGACGGATTATGCAAAAAATACAGATAGTATAATCGCCTCAGACTTAAATATCGGTGCTGAATTATACAAGGAAATTGATAAGTCGATTGAAATCAGCACTTACGATAAACCGAAATCTTT
This sequence comes from Acutalibacteraceae bacterium, assembly GCA_036309925.1. Taxonomy (GTDB): domain Bacteria; phylum Bacillota; class Clostridia; order Oscillospirales; family Acutalibacteraceae; genus RUG14109. Next base: position 6,132 of record JAXJSX010000069.1, read on the forward strand.
GGAACTCCGCGGCAATGATAAGGAAACTTTTGATTATCTGTCAGATTTAGTTTTATACTATCCCAATAATTCGGTTGCTAAAACCTATGCTTCGCTTGTCACTCAAACCTGGCAAAAGGATTTGAATGCTTATATCAATATCCAACCGTATGATATTTCTGATTTAGACGCGGTTTTAAATCCCGAAGACGAAGATCAACCTGTGCTTGCAATCATCCCGGTGACTTCCTCGGATTTTACCGCAAAAGGCGCAATCAACAATCTTTCAAATTATAATATAGGAGTTACAGGTGTTGACTATTACAATGCAGACGGTATTGTATCATATCAACAAACCTTGATTAACAATTACACTTTATATCCGCTTTTTGAAACTGCAACCCGTTACATTACCGACGGCAAGATTAGTTTTATGAATTTCACTTCGTACGGTGGCGTTATTGATTTCAGATACCTTACAAAAGCAGAAGAATAAAGCCCCGACAAAAGTCAGGGCTACAGTATCTTTTTTATTGATTTTGATATTAAGTTTGCAAAAATCAAACTGATTACATCTTTTAAAATATAAGGTAGGCTCGATATTAAAAAAGCGCTGAGTATATCAGTTGACAGCACAAAACTAAACCACACCACACCGATTAGATGGCACAAAATTAAACCGAGCAGGGAATAGATGATCTTTGATTTGCCTTTCCCGGAAGTGCAAAGCAATACAAGTGCGATAAATCCTATCAAGAACCCTCCGGTTGCTCCGAAAAATGCAGATATTCCTCCTTTGAAATTTGAGAAAACAGGCATACCTATAACACCAAGCACCAAATATACCGATACACTCAAAATCGCATATTTTCGTTGTAATGTGTATCCTGCAAGTGCTATTGCAAAAGTTTGGAGAGTCAGTGGCATTTGCCCGATGGGTATCGCAATCTGTGAACATATTGCGATTGTTGCGGCAAAAATTGCTGCAAATACGTAGTTGTATATATTTCTGTTTTTCATTTATTTCACCGTAATTTTGATAACGAAATTATACAACCAAACTTCAAAAATGTCAACAAATAAACAGTTGATTTTTTACCTTTTTTAATATATACTTAAAAATGTAAATAAAAGGCGGTGCGCTAAATGCTACACGAGAAACTTAAAAATATCAGAAAAAAATTTGGATATACACAGCAGCAAATTGCAAAAGCTTTGAAAATCAATCGTTCAACATATGCTTATTATGAAAACGGCAGGTCGCGTCCTACGTATGAAAATTTAATGAAACTGTGTAAAATATTCAATCTTCAGCCTGAATATTTCCTTGAAGAAGAGGATAATGACAGTTTTGAATTACCGTCCGGTAGATTTTTGAAGATTTCAGATTATTTCACTGAAAATGACTTTTTTTTAAGTGACTTTAATAAAAAAGACGAGCGTCAACTTTTGTTAAATTTTCGACTTTTAAGCGAAAAAGACAAAGAAAAAGTATTTGATTTAATTGAGCAACTCAACAATGAAGGAATATAAATAATGAATTACACTATCAATCCAAATGAATATTTCAATATGTTTGCGTGCCCCAAATCTGTGGTTGATGAGCATTTAAAACTGTGTAACGAAGTACAGTTGAAGGTTTTAATATCATTGCTATCGGGCAAAGGCATTGAAGAAATTGCAGATGCGTTGTCAATGACATTGACTGACATCAAAGATGCTTTGGATTTTTGGGTAAACCGTGGTGTCGTGAATAATTGTGAAATAAAGGTTGAATTAAACGATGATACTGTGAAAACAGAGGCACAAGTGACTAAAAAGGTCGCAATTAAACAGAAGCCTAACTCACATAGTGTTGCATTGCGTTGCAATGAAGATGAACGCTTGAAGGCGATGTTGTCAGAAACGCAGCGTATGCTTGGCAGACTTATATCTCCCGCAGAAACATCAACACTAATTTGGCTCCACGACGACCAAGGATTAGAGCCTGCGGTTATCTTAATGGCAGTTCAGTATGCTGCTGCAGAGGGAATTAAAGGATTTTCATATATTGAGAAAATGTGCATTGGCTGGGCAAATGACGGTGTATGTAATGTCAAGGATGCTGAAGAAAAACTCAAAATCCTGTTTTTACAGAAATCAGCATGGGGCGTGGTTGAAAGTGCTTTTGGCATTCCGCACAGAAAACCCACAAAACGCGAAAACGAATATTCGGACACCTGGATAAACAAATGGAATTTCAAAAAGAATATGATTGAAATTGCATACGAAAAGTGCATTGACGCAACAGGAAAACTAAGTTTCAATTATATAAACAAGATCCTTCAAAAATGGAAGGAAAACGGCATCTTCGAGCCGGATAAAATTGAAAACGATAAAAAATCGGAACAAAACCGCAACAGTAAGACATCATACAGCGTTGAAAAAATCAGCGGCGGTTTTAATAACTTTGATTAAGGAGCAACTATGGGAATCGACCGTAAATATTACACTGAAGCCTTTAAAACACTTGATGAGTACCGTCACGCTGAAGAGGATCGGGCGCTTTTTGAAAAAAACAGAATATACAGACAATTTCCCGAACTTTCGCAAATTGAGAAAAAACTTTCTGAAACTACTGTTGCCGCAGCAAGACTTGCACTTTCAGGTGAACAAACTGCAGCTGATTCAATCAAAAACATCGCTAATATCAACTTAAATCTTCAAGCGCGACGCAAACAGATTTTTCAGGAAAACAACCTTGACATTGATATTATTAAACCTAACTACAAGTGCAAAAGTTGCAACGACACAGGCTACGACAAAGACGGCAAACTGTGTGGCTGTGTAAAGGCGATTGCGGGAAAACTTGCATATGACGAACTCAACGGTTCAACTCCGCTTGAAAAGTGTACATTCGAACTCTTTGATGTCAATAAATACCCTGAAAATGCGCGTAATATTATGCAGAAGATTTTTGAGTTTTGTAAAAATTACGCATATAATTTCAAAAAGGATAGCCAAAGTATTCTGTTTTTAGGAAATACAGGACTTGGAAAAACACATTTATCGTTATCAATAGCCGGGATCGTTCTCGAACAGGGATACAGCGTCATCTACGGCTCTCTATCGAATTTGCTGACAAAAATTGAACGCGAACATTTTACGGAAAATTCTACCTCAACACTTGAAAGTGCATATAATTGCGACTTGCTTATTTTAGATGATTTAGGTGCTGAATTTGCAACACCGTTTACTAAAAGTGTGGTATATGATATTATAAACACTCGTATATTAGACTCAAAGCCGATTATAATCAGTACAAATTTATCAGTTGCTGAACTCGAAAAAACCTATACACAACGAGTTGTCTCACGAATTTTTGGTTGTTACAGATGTTTTAATTTTTTAGGAAATGATATAAGATTTGAAAAATAGGATGGTACAATTATGGCAGAAATTGAAAATAAAAGTCTTATTCATGCAGGACATCGCAAGCGTATGCGTGAAAAATTCGCAAGAAACGGAGGGGCAGGATTTCAGAAACACGAAATATTAGAGATGGTTTTATATTCTTCTATCCCGCGTGGTAACACAAATGAGATTGCACATGCACTGATAAATAAATTTGGATCGTTTTCGGGTGTGCTAAATGCACCTTACGAAGAGTTACTTAAAGTCAAAGGCGTCGGAGAGGCAAGCGCTTTGGCTATTAAAATGATACCTGTTTGTTGTAAGATTTATTTTGACGAAAGATATCTTGAAGGTACAACATTTACAGATATAAGAAAAGTCGGTCAATATTTGTTGAACATATATGCGATGTACGATAAAGAATTTCCCTCGGCTGTACTTTACGATGCAAGACGCAAGGAAATTGACTGGATAACACTCGGCGAACCCGGAACTTCGTCATCGTCGATTGATGCAAACCGTCTGATCAGGGAATGTGTTTCTCGTAACGCTTCATATGTCATACTTGCTCACAATCATCCAAGCGGTATCGCAATACCAAGCCAGGAGGATATAATTGCTACAAAACAAATCGTCGCATTATTGAGTACTATCGACTGTAGACTTGTTGACCATATAATTTTAGGCAGAAAAGATTTTGTATCACTTTATCAGTCAGCGAAAACAAAACAGGCTTTTGATCAACTGTCTAAATCCTCAAGCAAAGATTGAAGTTGGGCATCGCTTTCAATCTCTATACCTGCGGAAAGTTGATCTCTGTCAGCTTGCGGTAGGGAATCAATATAAATATCGTAAATATTTTTTGGAGTGGCATTGTCGTTTTCGTATAATGCCACTTTTCCATTGTACGACTTTAGTATCAGCAAATTACGGCTATCGGGATTTTTATCGGTACTACTTGAAAATAACAAAATCAAAAGTATTGCCGATATAAACAATGGAACTATTATATATATCGCTTTTTTCACAATTACACCTCGTAAATCATTTACAATATTTTTTCCTTTATATTTAAAATTATTCATTAGATAGGGGATTCTCTGAACTTGACAAAGGAAAAATCTGTAGTATAATAAATAATAAGTCATTTTGTTTAAAAGGAGTAATTTTATGAAAAAATATTTAATCAAATCATCAGCGTTTACATTAGCATTAGCAATGGTGCTCGGTCTTGCAAGTTGTAAGGACGATGTACAGGTGGAGACTGCTACTGATGTGGCGGCAGTTGAAAGTGTGAGTGACATTGTTACAACCGCAAGCACCACTTCACAAACGGAAGCGACAACTGAAGTTGTAACGGAGATTGTTACTGATGCACAGGGCAATACACAGGTGGTAACTGTGACGCAGGCTGAAGGCGCAACAACAGCAAAAAGCGACACTAAGGTGTCTACAAATGGCGACACTAAGGCGTCGCCTGCTACTAAAGCAACAGCTAAAACCACTAAAAAAACAACTACAGTTAAAGCGACAACTAAATCTACTGCAAAGGCTACAACCAAAGCAACAACCAAAGCCACTTCTTCTTCGGAAAAACCTGCGGGCAAAGGTGATGAGAGAGCTGTAGCAAAAGCAGTCATTAAGTGGATCAACTACTACAGACAACAGCAAGGCAAACCTGCTGCTATCGAGATGCCGGGCAAGGCTACACAGTTTGCACAGGGAAGAAGCAAACAGTTGGTAACTAATTTTGCACACGATGACGATGATGCTACCGATCTTGTAATGGCGATACTTAAACACGAGGGTCGAGAGATTATCAAGGAGGCTCCGGCTAACGAGTGGGAGATTGTGGATAACAAGGTCAATATCGTGGTCTATAATGCCGAGCGAGAGTTGATTGCCGAGCATAGCTGGAAAGGTAGAGCAAAAAAGAAGGAAGTCGCACCTAAGGAGCCGGAGATGACCGAGGAGGAGAAGATGGAGGCTTTCCAGAGGGCTTGGCGGGTAAAAATGGAGGTCGACGAGCAAAACTTTAGGAGTGATAGGCGTATGCTCTTTTTTCACCTCTTTTTGATGGTTGTGGCAGGAGGTCTTACTGCTTGGCTCGGATACTATTTGGAATGGTCTGCCACAAAAATTTGGATATTTTCGGTAGGAATGGGAGCATACTTTACGCAGCTGTGGTGGTGCAACGACAAACGAGCTCCTCTGGGCGTTGCTGCGCCATTTGAAAGGCGTTGCCAATATCGCCCGTGGATAAACGGAGGCTGGATAGTTGCGACCATAGTAGCCGGGGGGCTTTTGGCGTTAACATATATAGCTGGAACATTGGAGGAGAATCTTGATGACATTGTTACATCTTGGTTTATTTTCATACCGGTATTTACTTTGGTATTTCGGGTAACAATTGGTTCGACCAAACCTGCACCTGTCCTGATGGCCGAAGAGTGGTTTTCGGGCTTTTACAAGAGTGTCCGAAAAATGGAGCGCAGGGA
>JAXJSX010000070.1:0-4901 GCA_036309925.1 Acutalibacteraceae bacterium
GTTGGGATATTGTCGAACCTAATTCCCTTTGGATCAAACGCGTCGTTTGTGTGCTTTTGGTTACTTTTTCACATAAAAAGTAACCGCGCTGTCGGGCGCGATCCCGACATTCAATAAAAATTCCTTATTAAAAATCTTTAATAAGATAAAACTGGGCGGCGGGATTGTTCTCCACTGCTGGTTAACTCAAGGAGGCTTTATGATAATCGGAATTACAGGTCAGTCCGGCGCAGGCAAAACCTCAGTCTGCGACTCGCTCGCACAATTTAATATCCCCATAATCAAAGCCGATTTAATCGCTCGCGAGGTAGTAAAATCAAAGGATTGTAAAGAGCGACTTGCCCGCCGTTTCGGCGAAGACATCTTAAAAAACGGCGAACTCGACCGTGCGACACTCGCATCCCGTGCATTTTCCACCCGTGAAAACACCGATGCGCTAAACCAAATCACTCACCCGCTTATCGTGAAAATGATGTTAGCCTGTGCAGACGGTCACAGCACTGTCATTTTCGATGCATCCCAACTTTTTGAAAGCGGACTTGACAAAAAATGCGACCTTATAATCGGCATTATGGCTGATGAAAATGTCAGATTATCCGAATTATCAACCGTGATAATCTAACCATAGAACAGGCAAAACTGCGTATTTCAGCGGGACTTTCAGATGAATTTTTCATTAAAAACTGCGATTACATCATAAAAAACAACGGCGACAAAACCGTAAACGATATTGCGGCAGCGATTTACAAAATCATACTCGAAAGGGCGGCAGAAATTTGAGAAGATTGCTCAAATCAGTTATATTTTTAGCGATTATTGCCACACTAATCTATGGCGGTATCACAGGATATAACAAACTTTTAACCTACCTTTATCCAATAAAATACAGCGAATATGTCGAAAAATATTCAAAAGAGTTTGATGTCCCCGAAACGCTGATTTATGCGGTCATTCATTCGGAGAGTACATTCGATCCGCTCGCACAGTCGCAAGCGGGCGCAAAAGGACTTATGCAGATGTTGCCCGATGCGTTTGAATGGGCAAAATCGAGGTACAACGGCGAAAGCGATGAAACCGACATTTTCGATGTAGAAACCAACATCAAATACGGTACATTGATACTGCATCTTCACTACGACACCTTCGGTGGCTGGGTTGAAGCGCTGTCTGCGTACCACGCAGGTGCGGGCAATGTAAAGTCGTGGCTTCAAAATCCTGATTATTCGCTTGACGGCAAAACAATCAACAATTTCCCGTCAGCCTGCGCAGATACCGAACATTATGTTAATAAAGTGCTGAAAACTCAGCAAAAATATACTGAACTCTATTATGTCACAGACACAGAAAGGACGATTGTAAATGAGTGAAAAATCACAAGCACAACTGTTAAAGGACCGTTTATTCAAGGAAAACAAGAACGGATATTTCAGAGCGAACGAGAATGACATTGACAGCGCTTTCGACTTCGCAAACGACTATTCAAAGTTTTTAAACGAAAGTCGCACTGAGCGAATTTTTGTCAAAAATGCAATCACCCTCGCAGAAAATCACGGTTTTACCGAATTTGACCGTAGCAAAACTTACGCCCCCGGCGATAAAGTTTATGTCAACAACCGTGGCAAAGCGTTAATGCTTTGCGTTATCGGCAAAGAGCCGATTTCAAACGGCGTGATGATTGCGGCAGCACACATCGACTCACCCCGCATTGACCTTAAAGCAAACCCGCTTTATGAAAACGACGGTCTTGCATATTTTAAAACGCACTACTACGGCGGTATCAAGAAATATCAATGGCCTGCAATCCCGCTTGCACTCTACGGTACTGTTGTAAAGGCGGACGGCAGTGTTATTGACATTTCAATCGGGGACAGTGACGACGAACCGAAATTCGTAATTACCGACTTACTTCCCCATCTTGCGCGCGAGCAGTACAAACGCCCCGCACCGCAGTTAATTCGCGGCGAAGAACTTAACATTTTAATCGGCTCTCGCCCGTTTAATGACGATGAAGCAAGCGAAGCGGTAAAACTCAACATTATGCGTCTTATCAACGAAAAATACGGTATGATCGAGCAGGATTTCGTGTCTGCTGAACTGTCGCTCGTCCCCGCATTTAATGTATCTGACATCGGCTTTGATCGCTCAATGGTAGGCGGTTACGGTCACGATGACCGTGTTTGTGCATACCCGGCTTTAATGGCGGCTGTAAATGTCGAAAGTCCTGAAAAGACTGTAATTTCTGTACTCACTGACAAAGAAGAAGTCGGCTCTGACGGCAACACAGGCTTGCAGTCGGCGTATATGAAAAACTTTATCTACGATCTGGCTAAAATGCAGAATACCGACGGATATTTCGTACTTTCAAATTCAAAATGCCTGTCTGCTGATGTAAATGCCGCATACGATCCGACTTTTTCCGATGTTTTCGAACGTGCTAATTGCTCTGTAATCAACGGCGGTGTAGTTATCACTAAATACACAGGCAGCGGCGGCAAAGGCGATACTTCAGATGCATCTGCGGAATATATGGGATATATCCGCAATATGCTTGAACGCAACAATATCGTATGGCAAACAGGCGAGCTTGGCAAAGTCGATGCAGGCGGCGGCGGCACTGTTGCGAAATATATCGCAAATTTAGATGTTGAAACGGTTGACCTCGGCGTGCCTGTGCTTTCAATGCACTCACCGTTTGAAGTTATCTCCAAACTCGATTTATATATGGCATACCGTGCGTTTTTATCATTCTTCCGGGATTGATGTTTAAACGCAAATTGCCTCTAATCACGAATTAAATCACCTGTCCTTTCATATGATTTACTAATCTCAAAAATGAAAGGACAGGTCATAATGATTTCGTTTACAGCAAAGGTCACAAAGAAAAGAATTGCGATTGCACTCCTCACAATCTCAGCGATTGCGGTGGTGTTCGCAACCGCAGTCATCTCACAATCAGGCGTGCAAACAGTTTCGGGCGATAGTGCCCAGATGCGCGCACAGTTTCTCACATCACACGGCTACACTTTCGACATTTCATCAGAGCAAAAAAAGCAAACAATTATACCCTCTGTATTTGATGATGTATACGAACAGTATAACGAACTGCAAATCTCACAAGGATTTGATTTGTCTGATTTTCAGGGTAAAACCGTCGACATCTACACTATTAAAATAGATAATTACGGCGAAAACGAAGATAATGTCTATGCGACTATTATGGTTTATGACGGCATTATCATCGGCGGGGATGTTCATTCAACCGAACTTGACGGGTTTATGACAACATTTTAAAACACAAAAGGAGCAAAAAATGGCATACTTACGGCTGGACAGGCTGCTGTCAAACGTCTGCAATGTAACAAGAAGCGAAATGACAAAACTCATTCGCAGAGGGCGTGTCACCGTCAACGGCGAGATAGTAAAAAAGCCTGATTTCAAGGCTGACACCGAGTGCGATATAATCACTCTTGACGGCGAACAACTCAACATCACCGAATTTGTCTACATAATGATGAATAAACCCACGGGCGTTATCTGCTCGACTGACAACTCCGACAAAACGGTATTTGACATACTGCCAAAATCAATGCGGCGCCGTGAAATGTTCACAGTCGGCAGGCTCGATAAAGATACAACAGGGCTATTGATAATCACCGACGACGGCAAGTTTGTGCATAATGCGGCACACTCCAAAAGCGGTGTTTTAAAGCGGTATATTGCAACTCTTTCGCAGCCGCTTACAGACGATGCAATAAATCAGTTGACAAGCGGTCTTACCCTGTCTGACGGCACAAAAATCTCACCTGCGCAAGTCAAACTGCTGTCAGACGACAGACTGACAGTTGAAATCGGCATCAGCGAAGGTAAATATCATCAGGTGAGGCGGATGGCGGGTGCGGTCTGTAACCGGGTTTTGTCACTGCATCGTGCAAGTGTCGGAGAAATCGAACTTGACAAATCGCTTGATTTCGGCGAATGTCGGTATCTTACTGCGGATGAGATAAAAGTTTACAATTAGTTCATATATCACTATTTTGCAATTTCCAAACGATATTTGGTGACATTGTATAAAATAAAATTTAATGTTTGTGCAGAAATGCTAACAAATTGCATTTTAAGTCAATTATTACAACTTTTCGACCTTATTTTTATGAAAAATTCTTATTGCAATTAAAGCAAAATTGTGTTAATATATATTCAAGAAAATTACGAGTTTTACTCGAGTTTCAGCAGTTTAGGAGGAATAAAAAAATGGCACAGGTTTCCCTTAAAAGTATCTACAAGAAATACGCCGGCGGCGTTGTAGCTGTAACTGACTTTAACCTTGAAATCAAAGACAAAGAGTTTATGATTTTCGTAGGTCCGTCAGGTTGCGGTAAGTCAACAACACTCCGTATGATTGCAGGACTTGAAGAAATTTCAGAAGGCGAGTTATACATTGGCGACCGTTTAGTCAACGATGTTCCGCCGAAAGACAGAGATATTGCGATGGTTTTCCAGAACTACGCGCTCTATCCTCATATGACAGTATACGACAACATGGCATTCGGTCTTAAACTCAGAAAGACACCGAAGGATGAAATCAAACGCCGTGTTGACGAAGCAGCAAGAATTCTCGGTATTGAGCCGTACCTCACAAGAAAGCCGAAGGCTCTTTCAGGTGGTCAGCGTCAGCGTGTTGCTCTCGGCCGTGCAATCGTTCGTGAGCCTCAGGTATTCTTACTTGACGAACCGCTTTCAAACCTTGATGCTAAACTCCGTGCACAGATGCGTACCGAACTTTCACAGATCCACCAGCGTCTTGGCACAACTTTCATCTATGTAACCCACGACCAGACAGAAGCTATGACAATGGCTGACAGAATTGTTGTTATGAAGGACGGTCTTATTCAACAGGTTGA
>JAXJSX010000071.1:0-6485 GCA_036309925.1 Acutalibacteraceae bacterium
ATACAATAATACACTTAAAGTTGGAATTTGTCAAGTGTTTTTTTGGAAAAATATAAAGAAAATAAAAAAAGACAGTGCCGAAAGACACTGTCTTAAATATTTTAGCTAAAAATTATTCGTTGATAGCTGTAACAACGCCTGAACCTACAGTTCTGCCGCCTTCACGGATAGCGAAACGGAGACCTTCTTCGATAGCGATAGGAGCGATGAGTTCAACATCCATTTCTACGTTATCGCCAGGCATGCACATTTCTGTGCCTTCAGGAAGACTTACAACACCTGTAACGTCAGTTGTTCTGAAATAGAACTGCGGACGGTAGTTGTTGAAGAACGGAGTATGACGACCGCCTTCTTCCTTCTTTAATACGTAAACCTGACCGTGGAACTTTGTGTGGGGGTTGATTGAACCCGGCTGGCAAAGTACCTGACCACGTTCGATTTCAGTTCTCTGAACACCACGGAGGAGAGCACCGATGTTGTCGCCTGCCTCAGCGTAGTCAAGAATCTTTCTGAACATTTCGATACCGGTAACAACAACCTTACGTTTTTCATCAGAAAGACCAACGATTTCAACTTCTTCACCGGTTTTGAGCTGACCACGTTCTACACGGCCTGTAGCAACGGTACCACGACCTGTGATTGTGAATACGTCTTCAACAGGCATAAGGAACGGGAGGTCTGCCTTACGGTCAGGAGTCGGGATATATTCGTCAACAGCCTTCATAAGCTCAACGATCGGAGCGTATGCGGGGTCATTGATATCGTTAGAAGCACATTCAAGAGCCTGGAGAGCTGAACCTTTGATGATCGGAATTTCATCGCCGGGGAATTCGTAGCCTGAAAGTGTATCGCGGATTTCCATTTCAACGAGTTCGAGAAGTTCGGGATCGTCAACTTGGTCACATTTGTTCATAAATACAACGATTGCCGGAACGCCTACCTGACGAGCGAGGAGGAGGTGTTCTTTTGTCTGAGCCATAGGGCCATCAGTAGCAGCGATAACGATGATACCGCCGTCCATCTGAGCTGCACCGGTGATCATGTTCTTTACATAGTCAGCGTGGCCGGGGCAGTCAACGTGAGCGTAGTGACGGTTTGCAGTTTCATATTCAACGTGTGCAGTGTTGATTGTGATACCGCGTTCTCTTTCTTCAGGTGCCTTATCAATGTTAGCGTAGTCTGTGAAGTCTGCGCCGCCCTGGAATGCGAGAACCTTTGTGATTGCTGCTGTAAGAGTTGTTTTACCGTGGTCAACGTGGCCGATAGTACCAATGTTAACGTGCGGTTTGGTTCGGTTAAAATGTTCTTTTGCCATTTTAATTGCCTCCTTAAAATTAAATGTTTAGTTACTTTTTAATAATAACATCACTTGAGTAAAATATCAAGTGTTTTTTAAAAAATTAGTCTTTTTTTGCTCTTGCAGTCATAATTTTTTCTGCAATGCTCTTCGGAACTTCTTTATAACCGTCGGGTTCCATTACATACTGACCACGGCCCTGTGTTTTAGAACGCAGGTCGGTAGCGTAACCGAACATATCAGCAAGCGGTACACGTGCATTGATCTGCTTTGCACCGTTTCTGTCTTCGAAGCCCTGAATTTCGCCACGGCGTGAGTTGAGATCGCCGATTACATCGCCCATATATTCATCCGGAACGATTACGACAACTTTCATGATCGGCTCTAAGATAACCGGATCTGCCTGGCGGCAAGCGCTCTTGAATGCCATTGAACCGGCAATCTTAAACGCCATTTCTGATGAGTCGACTTCGTGGTAAGAACCATCGTAAAGAGTAACTTTAACGTCAACAACATTGTAGCCTGCAAGTACACCTGTTTGCATAGCGCCCTGGATACCTGCGTCAACTGCGGGGATGTATTCCTTCGGAATTGAACCACCAACGACTTTGTTGATAAATTCGTAACCCTTACCGGTTTCATTCGGTTCGAGGATGATCTTAACGTGACCGTATTGACCTTTACCACCTGACTGACGAGCGTATTTCTCATCAACATTAGCGGATTTACGAACAGTTTCCTTATAAGCAACCTGAGGTTTACCAACGTTAGCCTCTACTTTGAATTCACGAAGCAGACGGTCAACGATGATTTCAAGGTGAAGCTCACCCATACCTGCGATGATTGTTTGTCCTGTTTCTTCGTCTGTGTAGCAACGGAATGTCGGATCTTCTTCTGCGAGTTTAGCAAGTGCAAGACCCATTTTTTCCTGACCAACCTTTGTTTTCGGTTCGATAGCAACACGGATAACAGGCTCAGGGAAGTTCATTGATTCAAGGATAACCGGATGTTTGTCATCACAAAGTGTATCACCTGTGGTGGTATTTTTCAGACCTACTGCAGCTGCGATATCACCTGCGTAGCAAGTTTCGATATCTTCTCTGTGGTTAGCGTGCATCTGAAGAATACGACCGATTCTTTCCTTGCTGTCTTTAACTGAGTTGTAGACATTTGAACCAGCGTCAACCTTACCTGAGTATACACGGAAGTAGCAGATCTTACCTACGAACGGGTCAGTAGCAATCTTGAATGCGAGTGCTGCAAACGGTTCTGTATCAGAAGAATGTCTTACTTCAGCTTCGTCAGTATCGGGGTTGACACCCTTGATAGCTTCGATGTCTGTCGGAGCGGGCATAAAGTCAACGATAGCATCGAGCAACGGCTGAACACCTTTGTTACGGTAAGAAGTACCGCAAGTTACAGGTACCATTTCGTTTGCGATTGTTGCTTTACGGATGATTTTCTTCATCTGCTCAACGGTGGGTTCTTCGCCTTCGAAGTATTTTTCCATGAGCTCTTCATCCTGCTCGACGATAGCTTCGATAAGCTCGTTACGGTATTTAGCAGCGAGTTCAGCCATATCTTCGGGGATGTCTTCTTCTCTTACATCTTTACCGAGGTCATCATAGTAAACCTCAGCCTTGTTTTTAATGAGGTCGATGATACCTCTGAATGTATCTTCAGAGCCGATCGGTAACTGAATCGGAACTGCGTTACATTTAAATCTATCCTTGATCATATCAAGAACATTGTAGAAATCCGCGCCCATAATGTCCATTTTGTTGACATAGATCATACGCGGAACTTTGTATTCGTCAGCCTGTCTCCATACTGTTTCTGACTGGGGCTCAACGCCGCCTTTAGCACACAGTACAGTTACAGAACCGTCGAGTACACGGAGTGAACGCTGAACTTCAACTGTGAAGTCAACGTGGCCCGGAGTGTCGATAATATTGATACGATGGTCTTTCCAGAAGCAAGTTGTAGCAGCGGATGTGATTGTAATACCGCGCTCCTGCTCCTGCTCCATCCAGTCCATAGTAGCGGCGCCGTCGTGTGTTTCACCGATTTTGTAGTTAACGCCTGTGTAGTACAGGATACGCTCGGTGGTGGTTGTTTTACCAGCGTCGATATGAGCCATGATACCAATATTTCTTGTAAGTTCGAGCGGAACTTTTCTTGGCATAATGTCCTCCTTATTGTTTTAACAAAAGATTTTAAACTACCATCTGAAATGAGCAAAAGCTTTGTTTGCTTCAGCCATTTTGTGCATATCTTCACGCTTTTTAACTGCACCGCCTGTACCGTTAACAGCATCGAGAATCTCGTTAGCAAGACGCTCTTTCATTGTTTTTTCGTTACGAGCACGTGAGTAAAGTGTGATCCATCTAAGACCTAAAGTCTGCTTTCTTTCCGGACGAACTTCCATCGGTACCTGATAGTTAGCACCACCTACACGGCGTGTCTTACATTCGAGCTGCGGCATAACATTTTCCATAGCTTCTTCAAATACTTCAAGCGGTTCTTTGCCGGTCTTTTCCTTTACGATGTCAAAAGCACCGTAAACAATTTTCTGGGCTGTACCCTTTTTACCGTCAAGCATAATGTTGTTGACAAGTCTTGTGACGAGTTTGGAGTTGTACATAGGATCCGGTAACACGTCACGCTTTGCGATCTGGCCTCTTCTTGGCACTTCGCTTCCCTCCTTCACAATAATGATATCATAGGTACTCGGACAAAATTCCGTTCGCACCGAGGCAGATCAATATATATTGACTGCCCTGCCCGTATTATTTCGGGCGTGCAAGATAATTTCGTCAAACAAGTTGTTTTGCGACCGATTATTTCTTCGGACGCTTTGCACCGTATTTAGAACGGCCCTGCATTCTTCCGTTAACACCCTGTGTATCGAGTGTACCGCGGATGATGTGATAACGCACACCAGGTAAGTCCTTAACACGGCCACCACGGATAAGCACAACGCTATGTTCCTGCAAGTTGTGACCGATACCCGGAATGTAAGCTGAAACTTCGATACCGTTTGACAAACGGACACGGGCAACCTTACGAAGAGCCGAGTTAGGCTTTTTCGGTGTCATTGTTCTTACAGATGTACAAACGCCACGCTTTTGCGGTGAGCTTTGATCTGTCGCTACGCGCTTTTTAGAGTTGTAGCCCTTGTTAAGAGCGGGGGCTGTTGACTTCTTTTCGGTAGTCTGTCTACCTACGCGAACGAGTTGGTTAAAGGTTGGCATATCGCACCTCCTCAAAAAATTATTTACTTTTGAACAACCGCGAAAACCCATAGTACCGCAATTATTCACAGTAACAATAAGATTGTACTCTAATTTTAGCGGTTTGTCAACACTTTTTTGAAATTTTTTTGACGATATTTCAATTTTTTGCTGATTTCATCATATATATTCATCCATTTTAAAAAAATAATTGCATTATGTGCAGATTTATGTTATCATTATTAAAAAAGTTTGAAAGGATAATATTATGAAAAAGTTGATTGTTTTATCAATAATCGCAATTATGACACTGAGTTTTGCATCTTGCAGTGACGGTGAAGGTACAAGTGACACAAATTCAACCCTCCCAAGCGGCGGTCATTCCATTTCAACGGAGACCACAACCGTCAAAGTATTGGAAGGCCACGAGGAAATCGTGGGTAAATGGATTGCGGAAAGTGCAACTGCAAACGGTGAATCTATTGATGTTGCAACCGAATTACCCCCTGACCAATGTTTCATCCGCATTTTAGGTGACGGTACAGGCGAGCTTAGCAGTATCACAATGTACTCAACTATGAGATACACCTTTGACGGCTCAAAACTTGTTATCACCGCACTCGGCGAGTCCAGAACATACGTTTACGCAAACGATAAACTCACCTACAGCTATGCAAGTGATTCGGGCACGCAAGTAGAATATGTATATGTAAAAGTAGATCCCTCGACAACAACCACTACCACAACAACTGCCGCACAGTAAAATACGCATAATAAAACCGCTATGGTCACCATAGCGGTTTTTGTTTTGCTGTGATTACGATTTTGATTTAAACTTTTCCCTGCATTTGGGGCAAGTGACATTGATTTTACCCTTACCTTTAGGCACACGGAGTTGTGCTTTACAATTCGGGCATTTTAAATATTTGTAGTTTTTAGTGTCACGCTTAGGTTTTGGTGATGTGAACTGTGTATCGTAACCATTGTGAGTATAAGTTTTATTTCCTCTCAAACGGTTTATCAGTTGCATAAATTTATCGTTCTCTCTTGCTCGCCTTGCAATATCCCTTGAAAGCATACGATAGAATGCAAGCGCCAAGAGTACATAGACGATAATTCGAGGCCAGCCGAACATACTGACTCTGAACAAAGTCATAATGAAACTGATTATCATCGCAACTGCAACTATAACAATGTTTAAATTGTCAACCCCTGCTCTGCCCTGCATAAACTGTTTTATTTTATAAAAAAATCCCATTAAATCAACCGCCTTTTTTAATCATTATATCAAAGTGCGGTTCGTATAATTTTAACATATGATGAATTTTTTAAAAAGATTTGGTGATTTTTTTGAAATGTTTTTCCTTTAAAATAAAAAAGCCGGTAATCATCAGCGTGTTGTGCGTTGTAATTGCACTTACAATAATTCTCTGCTCGGTTTTGCCGACTGACATTGATGATTATTACGAGGTATCGACAACAGCGCAGGAGAAAAAATTTATCAAATGGGTGGACTTTTCGGTATCGTATGAGGCACTCAAACAGGCAATCGACTACGATATTTCTTCACAGCAAACCGATATTAAACTCGACTTCATCTCTCTGCTTGCGATTGCGGCGTGCAAAAACGGAGGTAAATTTGATGATAAAAAAAGCAAGGTGATTGATGATACGGTCACTCGAATTCAAAACGGTGAAACAGTTGAAAGCATCACTTCAAATATGGAATATTACAGTTACTATTACCAAGCGTATTCTGCGGTGCTCAGCGGGTTTTTAGGACAGACTGGTAACGGGTACGGGCTGAAAGTATATTCCCCGATAGCAAGCGGGTTTTCATATTCACACTCTGACGATTTCGGCAACGGTCGGTCATACGGATTTAAGCGCAAGCATTTAGGCAATGATTTGATGGGTTCAGTGGGTACACCTATCGTTGCGGTCGAGGACGGTAT
>JAXJSX010000072.1:0-11532 GCA_036309925.1 Acutalibacteraceae bacterium
AAATCGAGGCGTGGCTCAGTTTGGTAGAGCGCTGCGTTCGGGACGCAGAGGCCGCAGGTTCGAATCCTGTCGCCTCGACCATGAAAAATGACTTGCTTTGTCAAGTCATTTTTCAACTCAATTTAATATGGACGCTTAACTCAGCTGGTAGAGTATCTGCTTGACGTGCAGAAAGTCGAGGGTTCGAGTCCCCCAGCGTCCACCAGAAAAAACCGCCGACAAAAGTCGACGGTTTTTTCAATGAAATTCGCCTATTCAATTATTCCCACTTTTAAAAACTTCTGCAACTTCGCTTATCGTTACGAACGCCTTCGGGTCAATACTGCGTATAATGCTTTTCATTTTATATATCTGAAACCTGTTTACAACAAAGTAAATTATCGTTTTATCAGAATTCGAATATCCGCCTACTGCCTCTATCTTTGTTGTTCCGCAATTAAATTCTGCCATCAGCGCATCATTGAGTTGTTCAGCCTTCTGCGTAACTATCATAACTGATTTTGAACGGTCAAGGCCCTCGACAACGAAGTCTATGGTTTTTAATCCGGCGGCATAGGTGACAATCGAATAAAGAGGTAAGATCCAGCTCTTAAAGATAAATCCGCAAGTAATGTACAACAGTACATTATAAATCATCACAAAAGTCCCTACGGTTATATTCAGCCTTTTTGAAAAGATAACCGCCATTACTTCCACACCGTCAATAGCACCGCCGTTACGAATGGTCAGACCGCTTCCAACACCTGATATTATACCGCCGAACAAGGCACACAGCAGTAAATCCTCCCCTGCAAGCGGTGAAGCGATGCTGACATCAATCGGCAATACGTCTGTAATGAGCCAGGATGCCAACGAGTACACACCGACTGTGAACAGTGAATATATCGTAAATACAGCGCCCTGCTTTTTTAATCCAAAGAGGAAAAGCGGAAAGTTCAGTATTAAAAGAAATACGGATAGCGACCATTGTTCCGGGGTGATTTGAGAAAGTAAGATAGAGGTGCCGGATATACCGCTGTCATATAATTTTACGGGCGCTAAAAATACAGTTACTCCGAATGCGTTTATACATCCTGCGATAAATAAGAAAATAAAGTTTTGCCATTTGAGAGATTTTAAAATATTTTTCACAGCAAATACCTCCGAATTTCAAGTTTTGTTTGTATTATAATATAAAAATTACACACGAAAAATTCTGCTTTCCCCAAAGTTTCAAGCACCGACTATGAGTCGGTGCTTTTACTTTACAGATGCAATACTCTTTCTCTGATTTCCTGTGTTCTGCCTTGGTTCCAGAACTGTGTACCGATATATCCGCAAGTACGGCGGGCAACATTCATTTTATTCTGATCGGTATTACCGCAGTTCGGGCATTTCCAAATGAGTTTGCCGTCCAGGTCATCGGCAATCTCGATTTCGCCGTCATAACCACATTCCTGGCAATAGTCGCTCTTTGTGTTGAGTTCAGCGTACATAATATTGTCGTAAATGAACTTCATTACCGACAATACCGCTTCGATATTATCCTGCATATTCGGTACTTCGACATATGAAATCGCACCGCCCGGAGAAAGTGCCTGGAATTTTGCCTCAAGTGCGAGCTTTTCAAATGCGTCAATTTCTTCAGTTACGTGAACGTGGTAACTGTTTGTGATGTAATTCTTATCAGTTACACCCTTGACAATGCCAAAACGCTGTTGCAGGCATTTTGAGAATTTATAGGTTGTGGACTCAAGCGGAGTGCCGTAAAGTGAGTAGTCGATGTTCTCGTCTGCTTTCCACTTTGCAGTATACTCGTTGAGTTTTTTCATAATCTCAAGGCCTAACTTTTCGCCGTCAGGCTCAGTGAGTTTCTTTCCGCAAAGTGCATACACACATTCCCAAAGTCCCGCATAGCCCAGCGAGAGAGTAGAATATCCGCCGTGCAGATATTTGTCGATAGTTTCGCCCTTTTCAAGACGAAGCAACGCACCGTGTTGCCACAAAATCGGGGCGGCATCGGATACAGTACCTGTAAGTCTTTCGTGACGGCACTGAAGTGCGCGGTGGCATAATTCCATACGCTCATCAAAAATCTGCCAGAATTTGTCCATGTCGCCCTGCGCAGACAGACCGATATCGACCAAATTAACGGTTACTACACCTTGATTAAATCTGCCATAGTATTTCGGATTGCCGTCCTCATCGACATACGGAGTTAAGAAACTGCGGCAACCCATACAGGTGTAGCAATGACCGTCGCCGTTTTTGTCGATTTTATTTTGGAGCATAATTTTTTCGGAAATATAGTCGGGCACCATACGCTTTGCGGTGCATCTTGCGGCAAGCTCGGTAAGATAATAATATTTGCTGTCTTCGTGGACATTATCTTCTTCCAAAACATAGATAAGTTTTGGGAAAGCAGGGGTTATCCACACGCCTTTTTCATTTTTAACACCGATAATTCTCTGCTTCAATGTTTCTTCGATAATAAGCGCTAAATCCTGCTTTTCACGGTCATTTTTTGCCTCGTTTAAATACATAAACACGGTTACGAACGGCGCTTGACCGTTGGTTGTCATAAGGGTGACGACCTGATACTGTATCATCTGGATGCCGTTTTTAACTTCGTTGCGAAGACGCATTTCGGTGATTTTATCAATCTTTTCTTCATCAAATTCTTCGCCGATTGCCTGCATTTCCTCGATTACATACCTTCTGATTTTCTTACGGCTGATGTCAACAAACGGCGCTAAATGTGTCAAACTGATGCTCTGACCGCCGTATTGACAGGAGGCAACCTGCGCAATAATCTGAGTTGCGATGTTGCAGGCAGTTGAAAAACTGTGCGGTTTTTCGATTAAAGTACCGCTGATAACTGTGCCGTTTTGGAGCATATCTTCAAGGTTTACAAGGTCGCAGTTGTGCATATGCTGTGCGAAATAGTCAGCGTCGTGGAAGTGGATAATTCCCTGTTCGTGCGCTTCAACAATATCTTTCGGAAGTAAAATTCTGCGGGTAATATCTTTCGACACTTCGCCTGCCATATAGTCACGCTGAACGCTGTTGACAGTCGGGTTTTTATTTGAATTTTCCTGCTTTACTTCTTCGTTGTTACATTCGAGCAAACTCAAAATTTGGTCGTCAGTAGTGTTTGATTTACGAACAAGTGCGCGGTTGTAGCGGTAGGTGATGTAGTTTCTTGCGACATCAAATGCACGCAAGTTCATAATTTCATCCTCCACCATATCTTGTATCTCTTCAACTGAGAGCGAGCGGTTCATATTCATTGCCGCACTTTCGACATCCTCCGCGATACGCTTTATCTGAATGGGTGTCATACGGGCGCTGGGTACAACGCTGTCGTTTGCCTTGGTTACTGCAATGATTATCTTTTCAGCGTCAAATACGACTTCAGCTCCGCTTCTTTTAATAATCTTCATATATATAAATTCCTTTCGTTTGTTGTGGTGCGTAACCTATTATAACAATATATTGTGCGTTTGTCAATAGATTTTTACTATATATTGCGGAGTTTTTTAGATGAAAATACAACCAAAAACAGCAGACTATGTGTCTGCTGTTTTTAAAAGTTATTTTTGAACATACAAAATGCCGTAGACATTCGGGCCTATATGTGCGCCGATTGTTGAGCCGATTTGCAAGCGTTCTGATATATCGTATCCCTTTGCTTTAAGCGAGCTTTCAAGTTCTTTGATATTATCTTCGCCCACTGTATAAAGCGAGATAATCGGGAATTTTTCATCAATCTGCGTATCGTCAAGTTTCTTTTGGATAAACTGCATTGCACGGGCTTTACCGATGCACTTACCGAGTGTTTCAACCTTACCGTCCTCAGTTACTGTGATAATCGGTTTAATTCCTGCAAGTGTACCGACTGCCGCGGAAGTACGGCTGAGCCTGCCGCCTTTATAAAGGTATTCGAGAGTATCAACACCGGCAATAACCTTGACTTTTGATTTAAGTTGTTCGCATTTTTCAACAATCTCCGATGCCGAAACGCCTTTTGCCGCCAAATCTCTTGCGTATTTGACAAGCACACCGATCATACGGGTAGCGGTTTTTGTATCGACAATGTAGATTTTATCGTAATCCACCATTGATTTAGCAATGTTCGCACTTTGATATGTACCGCTGAGCCCCGACGAAAGCAAAAAGCAGATAATTTCGTCGCCGTCATTTTTGATCTGTTCAAACACTTCGGTAAATTCCGCAGGGGAAGGCTGTGCGGTTTTCGGGAAGTCCTCAGAAGATGTGAGAAGTTCATAGAAAGTGTCGGTGTTAAGGTCGATGCCGTCTTTGTAGGTTTTGCCGTCAATAGTGACTGAAATCGGCACGAAAAGGTCACAAAGTTCAGAATTTGGGTTTAAGTCGCAAGATGAGTCTACAAGAAATTTAATCATAGTTTTTCTCCTTTTACCGCAAGAAAAGATGTATCAAGCGGTCATAAATTTTTTTGTAAGGTTGATAACGCATGGGTAAATCGAGAATCGTCTTTTTATCGACAATGCTTTTATAATGTGTGAATGTATCAAAGCCTGTTTTGCCGTGATACGCGCCCATTCCGCTCTCGCCGACACCGCCGAAGCCCATATTTGAAGTGGCTAAATGGATAACGGTATCGTTGATGCACCCACCGCCGTAAGTGCATTGTGCGGCGATGCGTTTTATTACGCTTTTATCGTTTGCAAAAATATAAAGCGCAAGCGGTGAGTCGTGGTCGTTTACAATGTTTATCACTTCGTCGATTGAAGTGTATGTGAGAATCGGAAGTATCGGCCCGAAGATCTCTTCGCCCATAACTTTATCGCTGAATGTGACATTGTCCATCACGGTAGGCTCAATTTTAAGTGTCGCACGGTCGGATTTACCGCCGACGACTGTTTTTTCATCATCAATCAGCGAGCAAATTCTATTGAAATGCTTTTCGTTGATGATTTTACCGTAGTTTTCGTTGTTTACAAAATCAGTGCCATACTGGCGTTTGACTTCATTTATGATATGCGTGAGAAGTTCATCCTTAACTGATTTGTCGCACAAAATATAGTCAGGAGCCACGCAAGTCTGACCGCAATTTAAAAATTTACCAAACACAATTCTACGCGCGGACAGTTTTAAATCAGCACTTTTATCAATAATACACGGACTCTTTCCGCCGAGTTCGAGTGTGACAGGTGTGAGGTGCGTCGATGCCTTTTCGAGTACTGTTTTGCCGACTGTTTTACTGCCTGTGAAAAAGATGTAGTCGAATTTTTCATCGAGTAAAAACTGATTTTCCTGCCGTCCTCCGCGGATAACAGCGACATATTCGGGCGGAAAAATTTCTTCGATGATATTCGCCATCAATTCGCTTGTTTGAGGAGAATATGCACTCGGCTTTACAACCGCTGTATTGCCTGCGGCAAGTGCGTTGCAAAGCGGGGATAATGTGAGTAACAGCGGATAGTTCCACGGGCTCATTATGAGTGTGACGCCATAGGGCGACGGTTTTTTGAAACTGCGGGATAAGTATTGCGGCAAGGGTGTTCGCACCCGTTTTTCACGCGCAAACCGTTTTAAATGCTTTATCATATACGATATTTCCGACAATGTCAAGCCTGTTTCGCACATATAACTTTCCATTGCCGATTTGCCTAAATCAGACTTTATGGCTTTTGCAATTTTTTCTTCATTTGATTTTATGGCATTGTGGAGTTTGCGTAGTGCATCTATTCTGAAATTTACAGGCAAAGTCGCATTTGTGCGGAAAAATTTGCGTTGCGACTGCACTATTTTCGATATTTCAAGTTGTGTCATCTGCTACTCCTTTACATCATAGTAAAATTGTTCGAGTGCGTGGGCATCCATAAGTTTCGGCACGGGATAAAGCGGATTGGCCTCTTTGTCGGCATATTTTGCGAGTTCAGGGATGTCCTGCACCGCTATGCCCTTGAGTTTATTCGGTATATTCATATGCTCGTTTGCCTTAACAATCCAGTCAATCAACGACTGTGTTGCAACATTTTCAGGCGTGTCTTTCCCGACAATACGCATTGCAACCGCCAATTTTTTGCCTTTTTTATAGATGCTATTACCGTATGCTCGGAGCACATACGGAAGTAGTACCGCATTGGCAAGACCGTGCGGGATATTATATTTACCGCCGAGCGAATGGGCGACTGCGTGACAGTATCCGACATACGACTTTGAAAACGCACTGCCGGCCAAAAAGGCGGCGTTAAGCATATTTTCTCTTGCGGTTTCATTTTCGGGGTGGTCGTATGCTGTTTGCAAGTTCTCGCTGATAAGTCTGACAGCGTCGAGCGACGCTTTTCTTGTAGATTTCACAGTCGAGCGGCCGATATACGCTTCAACTGCATGGGTGAGCGCATCCATACCCGTGGTAGCAACCAGCGATTTCGGCAGATTCCTTGTAAGTGACGGGTCTAACACCGCAACTTTCGGGATTAAACAGAAGTCGCTGATTGGGAATTTGTGACCGCTTTTTTCATCGGTGATAACGGTTGCGAGTGTAGTTTCGCTGCCTGTGCCTGCTGTCGTCGGGATTGCTATTAAAAACGGGATTTTGCGAAGCACGCCTAAAATGCCTTCCATTTTAGAAAGTGGCTTTTTGGGGCGGGCAATCCTTGCACCGACCGCTTTTGCACAGTCGATAGGTGACCCGCCGCCAAAGCCTATAATCGCTTCACATCCGTTATCTATGTAGATCTTGCGGGCAATCTCGACATTTTCCACTGTGGGATTTACTACGGTTTTGTCGTAGACAATATATTCGATTTCGTTTTCATTAAGTGAAGTCTTTAAACTGTCGAGCAGTCCGATTTTATTCAGATTTTCATCGGTGATTACAAGCACCTTTTTAAATCCGTTTTGTGTGAGTATATTTGGGACTTTGCCGATTTTATCGACTGTTTGCGGAGTGCGATACGGCAAAATCGGGATTGCAATTTTAAATGCAGTCTGGAATATTCTACAGTAAATTTTCTTTAATATATTCATTGTTCACTCTCTAACCTTTTAAGACAATTTTCAAGTTTTTTCACAATTTCCGAAAGCGTTTCATAAAACTTCGTTCGTTCATCTTCATTGAGGTTAATGCTACATTCACTGACAATCTTAACAATAATATCATTGATGGATTTACAGACTTCTCTGCCCTTATCCGTGATGAAATATTTGATTTTATAGACCTTGCCGTTGTCCCCGGCGATAATCATTCCCTCGTTTTTGAGCTTTGCGAGCGTTTTTGAAATTGCACCTTTATCGACCTTGCAAAGCTGTGACAGTTCGACTGCGGTCAGTCCGTTATCAGACTTTTCGATATTCAAAAGGCAGTTTACGTGTGATGCGCAAAGTCCATACTCTTTCATTTTATGTGCTTTGATTTTGGTTATGTACTTGTTTGCCTGTGAGATATTTGAAGTGTAATCTTCAAACCGATCAATCATTGTTTTACTCCCGCTCTGAATTATTGACCTATCAACAATTTAAATATACCACAAAATTGTTGACTTGTCAACAATTCAACGTATTTCCCAGTATTTTGCATACATTAAAAACGGCGCTTCGCAAAGAAGTGCCGTTTTGAAATTACTTTTTAATGTGTCTGTTAAGCCAGACATAACCTAAATCCATTGCTTCATAGAAACCGTTTTTCTCGCTTGATTTCACAGCGGTTTGGTGGTCAGTCGATTTAACAAGGTCGATTTTAAGTCTCTTCGACAATTTAATATCGCCTGCGCCCACGCTATCAAGAACGGTAAAACGGATTACATATTCATCGTTCATATCGCCGTAATAAACAACATCGTTTGAACGGACAAGCGGTTTGCCCTTATATTCAAGAAACTTATCAGCCATAAAATTCTCCATTCTGATTTAATTTAATTCTTCGGTCAAACGGTAACTGAATGCCATAAGACTATCGTTCAGATGCACACTTTCCACAGGAATATCGGGGTATTTTCGGTTGATGTCGTAATGACTGAAATTCCAGAAACCTTTGATACCGTATCTCACAAGTTGGTCAACGATTGCGGGAGCCGCATCGGGTGGAATACAAAGTATTGCCGCAGTCGGACGGTTTTCACTGCAAAATTCGTCGAGCACAGAAATATTGCGTACAGGTAAGCCTCGAATGACCTGCCCTGCGATTGATTCCTTGCTGTCAAAAATACCGACAAGCGAAAATCCGCGTTGTTCAAACGGCATATGTGTTACAATAGCACGACCTAAATTACCCGCGCCGATGAGAATGACCTTTTTGCGTTCATCGAGCCCTAAAATCGCACCGATTTCACCATAAAGCTGTTCAACATTATAACCGTAGCCCTGCTGCCCGAATCCGCCGAAGCAGTTTAAGTCCTGGCGGATTTGTGAAGCAGTAAATCCCATCTTTTCAGCGAGTTCTCTTGACGAAATGCGGACAATGCCGCGAGTGCGCAAGGATGCCAAAAAGCGATAGTATCTCGGCAAGCGGTTGATTACGGATTTCGGTACACTGTTTTTCGACACAGGACCTCACCCTTTCTAAAATTTATGTTATTTGGACATCTTCTCAACAGTTTCCATAATATAATCACCAAATTCGCTGCAAGTACAGCCGGTATTTCTGCCGGTGACTGTGAGTTTTTTCTCTTCTAATGTGCAGAAATCGAGTGCTTTTTCAAGTAAGTCAGCCTGTTTTTGATAACCGATATGCGAAAGCATCAAAACGGTAGCTCTGAGCATTGAACACGGGTCAGCAAAGTTCTCTCTGCCTTCTTCGATCATACGAAGGCCTGAACCGTGGATAGCCTCGAACATTGCATAGCGAGTACCGAGGTTTGCACTGCCTGCTGTGCCGACACCGCCCTGAAATTCTGCTGCCTCATCGGTGATGATGTCGCCGTAGAGGTTCGGAAGAACGAACACTTTGAAATCACGACGGCGTTTTTCATCAACGAGTTTTGCGGTCGCAATGTCGATATACCAGTCGTCTGTGACGATTTCGGGATATTCCTTGCCGATGTTCTGACAAAGTTCAAGGAACTTACCGTCGGTAGTCTTTACAACATTTGCTTTTGTAATGATTGACACTTTACCCTTGTTATTATTGCGAGCGTATTCATAAGCCATACGCGCAATTCTTTCAGTACCCTGTGTGGTGGTAACTGTGAAATCAACTGCGAGATCGTCAGTTACATTGCAACCGTCAGAACCGAGTGTGTATGCGCCTTCGGTGTTTTCACGGAAGAATGTCCAGTCGATACCCTGTTCGGGAACTTTTACCGGACGGACATTTGCGAAAAGATCGAGTTCTTTACGCATTGCAACATTTGCGCTTTCAACATTCGGCCACGGATCGCCTTTACGCGGAGTGGTTGTCGGGCCTTTTAAGATAACGTGGCACTTTTTGAGTTCAGCCAAAACATCATCGGGGATGGCTTTATTACATTCAACTCTGCGTTCGATTGTAAGACCGTCGATATAGCGGATTTCAACTTTACCGCTTTCTACTTCGTCTTTAAGCAAAAATTCGAGCACTCTTGCAGACTCTTTCGTAATAACCGGGCCGATACCGTCACCGCCGCAAACGCCGATGATGATTTTATCAAGGTTCTGGTAGTCGGGAGTCGGTTCGGACTGTTTCATTCTTTCAACTCTTTCGAGTTGTTCACGCATTACCTTCTCAAATTGTTTTACTGCGTTGTCGATATTAGTCATTTTATTTGCCTCCTATGTATTACTTTTCGCTGTTTAATTTTGTGTAATTGAGTAAGCCGCCTGCGAGCAACATATCACGCTGGCGCTCTGAAAAATCAAGGTTTACTTTGATTTCATTTCCTTTAGTCGCATTGATAACGGTAAACTCTTTTTCGCCCGACTTGATAGCCTCACGAATACCGTTGAGTTCTAACTTATCATCCTTTTCAATGGTGTCGTAATCGTTTTCATTTACAAAGGTGAGCGGAATGATACCTGCGTTGATAAGGTTTGCAACGTGAATACGTGCAAATGATTTTGTGATAACCGCTTTTACGCCCAGATACAGCGGAACGAGAGCCGCGTGTTCACGAGAAGAACCCTGACCGTAGTTTGCGCCGCCGATGATGATTGACTGACCTGCCGCTTTACAGTTTTCTGCAAAGTTTTCATCACACTGTTTAAAGCAGAATTGTGATAAATGCGGAATGTTTGAACGGTACGGAAGAATTTTCGCACCTGCAGGCATAATATGGTCGGTGGTGATATTGTCGCCGACTTTGAGTACTGCGGGAGCTTTAATATCAGCGTCTAATTCCTTTGTTACGGGGAACGGCTTGATGTTCGGGCCGCGCAGAATTTCAACGCTGTCAGCATCTTCTACAGATGCAGGCGGTACGATCATATTGTCATTGATAAGGAATTTTTCGGGCATTTCGATGTCTGCGTAACCGTCGAGTGCAGTCGGATCTGTAAGCACACCTGTGAGTGCAGACGCTGCCGCAGTTTCGGGGGAAACAAGATAAATCTGACCGTCAGCAGTACCTGATCTTCCCTCAAAGTTGCGGTTGAAAGTACGAAGTGAGATACCGTTTGAATTGGGGGACTGGCCCATACCGATACACGGACCGCACGCACACTCTAAAATTCTCGCACCTGCTGCGATAAGGTCGCTGAGTGCACCGCACTGTGCGAGCATATTGAATACCTGCTTTGAACCGGGAGCGATACCGACGCTGACATCGGGATGCACGGTCTTGCCCTTTAAAATAGCGGCAACTCTCAACATATCACGCAGTGACGAGTTTGTGCAAGAACCGATAAGTACCTGGTCTACTTTAATTTCGCCGATTTCTTTAACAGATTTTACATTATCTGGCATATGAGGCATTGCTGCTGCGGGGGAAAGTTCAGATAAATCAATGTCGATGATTTCATCATAAACAGCATCTTCGTCTGCGAAAACAGGTGTGAAGTCGTCACCTCTGCCCTGTGCTGTCATAAATTCACGGGTTATTTCGTCTGCGGGGAATACAGATGTAGATGCGCCGAGTTCAGCACCCATATTGGTGATTGTAGCGCGTTCGGGGACGGATAAAGTCTTAACACCCTCACCGCCGTATTCAACGATTTTGCCCACACCGCCTTTAACGGACATAATACGCAGAACTTCTAAAATAACATCCTTTGCGGAAACATAGGGGCGGAGTTTGCCTGTGAGGTTAATTCTGACCATTTTCGGCATAGTGATATGATATGCGCCGCCGCCCATTGCAACAGCAACATCAAGTCCGCCTGCGCCGAATGCGAGCATACCGATACCGCCGCAAGTCGGGGTATGGCTGTCAGAACCGATTAAAGTTTTGCCGGGAATGCCAAATCTCTCTAAATGCACCTGGTGGCAGATACCGTTACCCGGGCGTGAAAAGTAGATACCGTGTTTTTTAGCGATTGAACCGATAAAACGGTGGTCGTCTGCATTTTCAAAGCCTGTCTGCAAGGTATTGTGGTCGATATATGCGACACTGCGTTCGGTTTTAACTCTCGGCACACCCATAGCCTCAAATT
>JAXJSX010000073.1:0-1502 GCA_036309925.1 Acutalibacteraceae bacterium
GTGCAAGCTAAAGCTTGACCAAAGGGGAGTTTCGATTCTCCCCTCAACGACTTGGGGAAGTGCCTTGTGCATATCAAAAAGCATCTACCGCCCAAGACCCAATGGAGTTTGTAGGGTTCAAGGGGATTGTTACACACGCTGCAGTGGGTACGATTGAATGTGATTTCATCTAACGGTGGATAACAGTGGCGGTTACTTTAATCTAATTGCAACATTATCGCCTGTTGAAAAAATAAAATAAGTAATGTACAAACCAAAAACTTCAATAACATCAAACCCCAATGCTTAACTAAAATTTGTACAAACCAAAAACTTCAATAACATCAAACCAGAGCGC
The DNA here is from genome assembly GCA_036309925.1 of Acutalibacteraceae bacterium. Taxonomy (GTDB): domain Bacteria; phylum Bacillota; class Clostridia; order Oscillospirales; family Acutalibacteraceae; genus RUG14109. The sequence continues at coordinate 338 of JAXJSX010000073.1, forward strand.
GAGGCCGAAGGCTAAGCTACAATTTTAAACAGTGAAAATTTCGCGTCTGAAAAAAACGCGAGGCCGAAGGCTAAGCTACAATTCTAATCAGTGAAAATTTCGCGTCTAAAAAAAAGAAAAAGTGTGAAAAATGCTTGAAAATATCTACAAAATATAGTACAATATATATGCATGTTAAATTTTTAGCAAATTTATATCCGAAAGGACGATTTTTATGCAGTTAAATAAGAAAACAGTTGACGACATCAATGCAAAAGGCAAGAGAGTACTTGTCCGTTGCGACTTCAATGTACCGCTCAAAAACGGTGTTATTACAGATGAAAACCGTATTGTTGCGGCACTTCCGACAATCAAGAAATTGATTGCAGACGGCGCTAAGGTTATCCTTTGCTCACATATGGGCAAACCCAAGGGCGAACCGAAACCCGAATTATCACTCGCACCCGTTGCAAAAAGACTTTCAGAGCATTTAGGTTTTGAAGTTACTTTCGCAGCAGACGATAATGTTGTCGGCGAAAACGCAAAAGCCGCTGTTGCAGAAATGAAAGACGGCGATGTTGTACTTTTACAGAATACAAGATACCGTGCTGAAGAAACAAAGAACGGCGAAGAACTCAGTAAAGAACTCGGCTCACTCGCAGACATCTTTGTAAACGATGCTTTCGGCGCAGTTCACAGAGCACACTGCTCAACTGTCGGCGTTGCATCATATGTTGACACCGCAGTTGTAGGTTACCTTGTACAAAAGGAAATCAAATACCTCGGCAACGCAGTTGAAGAACCGGTTCGTCCGTTCGTTACAATCCTCGGCGGCGCAAAGGTTGCAGATAAACTTTCAGTTATCGAAAACCTTTTAAATAAAGCTGATACTCTTATCATCGGCGGCGGTATGGCATACACATTCCTCAAAGCAAAAGGTTACAGCGTAGGTACATCTTTGCTGGATAGCGAAAAGATTGACTATTGCGCACAAATGCTTAAAAAGGCTGAAGAAAAGGGCGTTAAGATCTTACTTCCTGTTGACTGCAAAATCACAAAGGATTTCCCGAACCCCATTGATGCTGAAATCGAAGTCCAGACAGTTGACGCTGACAAGATTCCTGACGATATGATGAGCCTTGACATCGGCGAAAAGACCGCTGAACTCTATGCAACAGAAGTTAAA
>JAXJSX010000074.1:0-4423 GCA_036309925.1 Acutalibacteraceae bacterium
CTTGGGAAGACTCTGTCGCACGAGCATATTCGCGCTACTGTAAAGTAGCAAGCGAATGGGACAAGCCGTTGCCATATCAATACAGATAACGAAAGGATTTTTTAAAATGAGTAACTACCAATTAGAAAAACAGGAAAACGCAATTACAGCCGTAATTAAGACTACAATGGGCAACATAACCGTTCAGTTGTTTTCAGAGAAAGCACCGAAAACTGTTGAAAATTTCGTAACCCACGCAAAAGACGGTTACTACAACGGCATCATCTTCCACAGAGTAATCAAGGATTTTATGATCCAGGGCGGCGATCCGACAGGCACCGGAAGAGGCGGCGAGAGCATTTGGGGACATCCGTTTGAAGATGAATGTTCGATTGAACTTCGCAACTATAAGGGGGCATTGTCAATGGCAAACGCAGGCCCTAACACCAACGGCAGTCAGTTCTTTATCGTGCAGGCAGGTACGGTTGACAGCGGTCTTATCTCACAAATGGAGCAACTTGAAAACAACGGTTTCCCGAAGGAAGTGACCGAAAACTACAAAAAACTCGGCGGTACACCGTGGCTGGATTTCAAACACACCGTGTTCGGTCAGGTAATCGACGGTATGAATGTAGTTGATGCAATTTCCGCAGTTGAAGTCGGTGTGGCTGATAAACCGCTTACTGATGTTGTTATAAATGATATTGAAATTCGAGAATAAGGAGTTATTATAATGAAAAGAATACTTACAGTATTACTCGCTTTGTCGCTCGCAATATTCGGTGCATCTTGTGGGGAATCCACCACAAACGACGATACAACCACCACAACTTCAAAAACCGAACTCAAGTTTGAAACTCCGACATCGCTTACTGATGACGCAGTCGGATTTCAGTTTGAAATGCCCGAAATCGGTGAGGAAATCGCAGTCCTTACAATTAAGGATTACGGTGTGATCAAAATTCGTCTTTTCCCCGATTCAGCACCCAAGACCGTCACAAACTTCAAAACTCTTATTAAAGAAGGTTACTATGACGGTTTAACTTTCCACAGAGTAATCGAAAACTTTATGATCCAGGGCGGTGATCCGAACGGCGACGGCTCAGGCGGTCAAAGTATGTGGGGCGAACCGTTTGAAGACGAATTTAATGCAAATCTTCTCAATTTCACAGGTTCTGTTGCAATGGCAAACTCAGGTCCTGACACCAACGGCAGTCAGTTCTTTATCAACAATGTACCCGCTTCATATTTTGCGGAAAACAATTCATTGGAAGCAATCAACCAGTACTATCAAAGCTTTTTGAGTGTCGTTGAGCAGTACAGAGAACAGTTCCAGTCACAGTACGGCGACGAATGGGAAGAACAACTTTATTCGCAACTTTCAGGCTCGGCTGTTCACCCTGATAAAGTCACCGACGAAATTTGGCAGATGTACAACGAAAAAGGCGGAAACATTTCGCTTGACGGCGCATTATCTGCACTCAACAAAGGTCACGCAGTGTTCGGTCAGGTGTTCGAGGGTATGGATGTTGTTGACGCAATCTCAAAATGTGAAACTGATTCAAGCGATAAACCCGTAGGTAATGTTGTAATCGAAAAAGCAGAGATCGTAACCTACGAAGGCTAAATAAAAGAAGGAATAATTTTGGAGCAAGCATTAAGTTACGGTATCACAGTAGCCGGTCAAGTTGTAATACTTTTCATACTGATTTTTGTAGGATATCTTGCAGGCAAATTTAAACTTCTCAAAAGAGAAGGCGTAAATCAGATGATAGACCTGCTGCTGTATATCGTCACCCCCGCAGTCATTGTAAACGCATTCGCAACTGTCGATTATAATAAGGATACGATTGGGGACTTTTTATTCGCGACACTTTGCGCGGTACTCACTCACGCAGTTGGTATTGTGTTTGCATTACTTTTCTGCAAAGTAAAAAATATTGACAAACAGTCGGTTTACCGCAACTGTATTATCTTCTCAAACGGCGGATTTATGGCAATCCCGCTTGTGTTCGCTTTAGCCGGAGAATACGGAGTGTTTTTGGTTTCGCCTTATATTATCACAATCAATGTTTTGTCGTGGATATACGGGGTGAGATTGTTTCCTAAGGGCAAAAGTGCAGGCAAAATCAAAGCAGTTTTAAATCCCGGCACAGTCGGCGTATTACTTGGCTTACCGCTGTTTTTGTTTGTTGATAACCTGCCGATTACGGTAAGTCAGCCGATTGAATATCTGGCAAGTTTAAATACCCCGATCGCGATGCTTGTCACCGGCTATTTCCTTATAGGCTCGGATGTAATCGGAGGACTCAAGGATATAAAACTTTGGAGTGTATCAACCCTTCGATTAGTCGTTATTCCGCTTATAATGTTGTTGATTTTTAAAGTTGTATTCAGCCTGAGCGGAGAACTGCTCATTGCAGTCGCAGTACCAGCGTGCGCACCGTGTGCTGTGAGCAATATGATGTTATCCGCAAAATTCGGAGGAGATACATCACTTGCCTCCCGACTGATATCATTTACAACCATACTTTCAATGCTTACAATGCCGATTTTATTGGCACTAACACAGATATAACCACAAGGAGATGTTTAAAATGAAGAAGCAATTAAACTCGACTTACGATCCCAAGGAAGTCGAGCAACGCACCTATAAATTCTGGCAGGACGGTGGGTATTTTCACGCAGAAATTGATCCTGAAAAAACACCGTATACTATCGTAATTCCGCCACCTAATATCACAGGCAAACTGCATATGGGCCACGCACTTGACGAAACACTTCAGGATATTTTAGTGCGTTTTCGCAGAATGCAGGGTTACTGTACATTGTGGCTTCCCGGCACCGACCACGCATCTATTGCAACAGAGGCTAAAATCGTTGAGGCAATGAAAAAAGAGGGAATCACAAAAGAGGAAATCGGCAGAGAAGAATTTTTAAAGCGTGCTTGGGCGTGGAAGGAAGAGTTCGGCGGTCATATTTTATCTCAGCTTAAAATTCTCGGTTCGTCTTGTGACTGGGAGCGTGAACGCTTTACACTCGATGAGGGATGCAATAAAGCGGTCAACGAAGTTTTTGTTAAATTATACGAAAAAGGCTTGATTTATCGCGGTGAACGCATCATCAACTGGTGTCCGCATTGTAAAACTTCCATTTCCGATGCCGAAGTTGAATACGAAGACCAAGCAGGCCATTTCTGGCATATTAAATACCCGTTTGCTGACGGTAGCGGTTACATCGAAATCGCAACAACCCGTCCTGAAACTTTGCTTGGCGATACCGCTGTCGCAGTTCATCCCGATGATGAACGCTACAAGGATGCAATCGGAAAGATGCTCGTTTTACCGCTTGTCGGCAGACAAATCCCGGTTGTCGCAGATACTTATGTTGAACCCGAATTCGGTACAGGTGCGGTGAAAATCACCCCTGCACACGATCCGAACGACTTTGAAGTCGGTAAACGCCACGACCTGCCCATCATCAATGTTATGACTGACGATGCAAAAATCATTGATGACTATGAAAAATACGCAGGTATGGACAGATTTGATGCAAGAAAAGCAATCGTTAAAGATTTGGAAGACGGCGGCTATCTTTTAGCGGTTAAAGATCACAGCCATAATGTCGGCACTTGCTACCGTTGCGGCAGTACAGTCGAGCCGAGAGTGTCAAATCAATGGTTTGTTAAAATGGAACCGCTTGCAAAACCCGCTATCGAAGCGGTGAAATCCGGGGAAATCAAATTTGTTCCCGAACGCTTTGATAAAATCTACTATCACTGGATGGAGGGCATCCGTGATTGGTGTATTTCCCGTCAGTTGTGGTGGGGACACAGAATCCCTGCGTGGTACTGTGAAGAGTGCGGTGAAATCACCGTTTCACGCACTCAGCCTGATAAATGCTGTAAGTGTTCAAGCACAAAAATTCATCAGGATGAAGACACCCTCGACACTTGGTTTTCATCAGCACTTTGGCCGTTCTCAACACTCGGCTGGCCGGATAAAACACCCGACCTTGACTATTTCTACCCGACAAATACACTTGTCACAGGTTATGACATCATCTTCTTCTGGGTTGCAAGAATGATTTTCTCAGGTATCGAACATATGGGCAAAGTGCCTTTTAACACCGTACTTATCCACGGCTTAGTGCGTGACGCGCAAGGCAGAAAGATGTCGAAATCTCTCGGCAACGGCGTTGACCCACTCCTCGAAATCGAGAAATACGGCGCAGACGCTCTGCGTTTCACCCTTGCAACAGGCAACAGCCCCGGAAACGATATGCGTTATCTTCCCGAACGAGTTGAAGCATCCCGAAACTTTGCAAATAAAATTTGGAATGCAAGCCGTTTCATCTTGATGAATCTTGACGACGACGAACCCGCTGCACATTTACCCGAAACACTCGCACCCGAAGACAAGTGGTTGCTCCATCAATACAATAC
>JAXJSX010000075.1:0-13907 GCA_036309925.1 Acutalibacteraceae bacterium
AATCATCGAAACTAAATCCTGTGGAGATGTGACAATGATAATTCCGTCAAGCGGGAGAGATTGGAATACTGTCAGCGGAACATCGCCTGTCCCCGGAGGCATATCGACAAACATAAAATCAACATCGCCCCAAATAACATCGGTCCAAAACTGCTTAACTGTATTCGCTATAACCGGACCTCGCCAAACAACAGGGTCAGTTTCATTCTGCAAAAGCAGATTGATCGACATCAACTCAACGCCGTTTTTAGACTTTACAGGCAAAATTCCGAAATCGTTACCGTCTGCCTTATCGGTAACACCGAAAACTTTCGGGATAGACGGTCCTGTAATATCCGCATCAAGCACAGCAGTCGTATATCCGCGCGACTTCATCTCACAAGCAAGCAGGGATGTTGTAAGACTTTTACCAACACCGCCTTTACCTGATACAACGCCTATAACCCGTTTAACGCAACTCATATCATTTGCGGGTGCGAGCATACTTTGTGGCTCGTTTCTGCTGTCGCAATTAGCCGAGCAACTACCGCAATCGTGTGTACATCCTTCACTCATCTATAAAACCTCACTTAAAAAATTTTTTTCTTTATCTATTAGTAATTTAGACAATTCTTCCATAAATGTATTGATATCTTTAAATTCTCTGTAAACTGATGCAAAACGCACATATGCAACATCGTCAATCTTTTTGAGTTCATCCATGACCAATTCACCAATACGCATTGATGTCACTTCGCGTTCTAATGAATTTTGGATAGCCATCTCAACATTTGATACAAGTTTGTCAATATCATCTGCGGAGATCTGACAACCTTCTGCGGCTTTCCAAATACCGCGTGTAAGTTTATCTCTGTCAAACGCCTGACGGGAATTGTCTTTCTTGATTACTGTGATAGTCGGAGTTTCTACAACTTCATAAGTTGTAAATCTCTTTTGACAACTCATACATTCACGGCGGCGGCGGATTTTTTCATTTTCATCGGTAGGACGGGAATCAATAACTTTACTTTCTTCAAATCCGCAATACGGACACTTCATCCAAATACACTTCCTTTAGTTTAATATACTAATAGTATAACACAAGCACAGGTGTTTTTCAACTAAAATTTACAAAAGCGAACAGCGGACTGAATTCCAGTCCGCTGTTCGTGTAAAAAGGAAGAAAAATATGAAAAATATAGGAGTGAGTATATTAAACGGTGAATACCGATGTTAGTTGTCTGTCTTGCAGCCAACCGCATTATTACGCAGCTGAGAGTTCGACAGCGAAATGCAATTGTTTTTCTTATTGCAATATTATAATACAATACAAATATTACCTTATTGTGAACATATTTTTAAGGTTTATTGAAATAAAAATTAAAAAATTTATTTTTTTGTTAAAATAATACTTGAAATATCCGCAAAAATCTGTTATAGTGTATTCTATACGGAAACAACCGTGCGCGTGTCACGCACAAAAAGGAGGGTGCTGTCTTTGATAAACGAAGATTTGTTAATCGTTGCCAAAAAAGCATTGCCCGACACTTTTTCAAAGGTGCTGACTGCCAAGAAACTGATAATGTCAGGGCAGTGCGCATCGGTTGCCACTGCGTGTGAATCGGTCGGGCTGTCACGGTCTGCATACTATAAATATAAAGACTGCGTATTTGAATATACAGGCTCGTCCGGCAAAATTGTCGCAATTCACGCAACGCTCAACGATAAAGCGGGTATTTTATCAAAGTTTATGTCTGTGCTTTACGAAAGCGGTGCGAATATATTGACTGTCAACCAAAACATCCCGATTGCAGGCAGTGCAAAAGTTTCGGTATCGTTTCGGACGGACAATCTAACCCGTAGCGTATCTGATATAATCGGCATACTCAATACCCTTGACGGAGTAATGTCCATTGAGCGTGTTGCGGGGGAATAATCGGTATAATGAAAGGACTTGATATAAATGATTAAATTTGCATTGATGGGACACGGCGTAGTCGGTTCAGGCGTTGCAGAAGTGTTTTTTAAACACAAAGAAGCATTTGAGAAAAAAATTGGAGATCAGTTAGAACTCAAGTATATTCTCGACCTGCGCGATTTCGATGTACCCTACAAAAACCTTTTCACAAAGGACTTCAATGACATTATCAATGATGATGAAATTAAAATCGTTGTTGAAGTAATGGGCGGTGTAGGTGCTGCATACGATTTTGTAAAACGCTGTCTGACTGCCGGGAAAAGCGTTGCAACATCAAATAAAGAGCTCGTTGCAACTCACGGTGCAGAACTTTTAAAAATCGCCAAAGAGAAGAACGCAAACTTCCTGTTTGAAGCAAGTGTCGGCGGCGGTATTCCGATTATCCGTCCGATTTATCAGTGCCTGAGCGCTAATGAAATTTTAGAGATTGACGGCATTTTAAATGGAACAACTAACTATATTTTAACTAAAATGATAAAAGAGCAGGTTGCATTTGACGATGCACTTAAAACCGCTCAGGAACTCGGTTACGCAGAGCGTGATCCATCCGCAGATGTCAATGGTGACGATGCTTGCCGTAAGATTTGTATCCTTGCAGCACTTGCATTCGGCAAACACGTTTATCCCGACAGCGTCTATACAGAGGGTATCACAAAAATCACACTCGAAGATGTCGAATATGCAAATGACTGCGACTGTGTAATTAAACTTATCGGCAGAGCAGTTTCTTGTGACGACGGCAGAGTGGAAATTTCGGTTTATCCTGCTTTTGTAGGCAAAGACAGCCAACTTTCATCGGTTGACGATGTATTCAACGCAGTACTTGTTCGTGGTGATGCAGTCGGTGATGCAGTATTCTACGGCAGAGGAGCAGGAAAACTCCCGACAGCAAGTGCAGTTGTTGCCGATGTACTTGACTGTGCTAAGCACCTTGCACGCCGCCGCCCGCTTGATTGGGAAGACTGTGCTGATAAAAACTATGTCAAACCTATCGCAGAATGTGATGTTAAAGCATATATCAGAGTTAAAAACGGCGATCTTGCTAATATTAAATCAGTATTTGGCGATGTCAAAGTTTTGGAAAAAGCAGATGCTGTTGATGAAATCGCATTCATCACCAATACAATGACTGAGCAAGACCTCACAACAAAACTTTCACAGGTCAGCGGAGAAGTAGCATCAAAAATCCGCGTACTTTCTGAAATCTAATTATAGGAGATTATTATGGGACTGAAAATCGTAAAATTCGGCGGCAGTTCACTCGCTGACGCAAAACAGTTTAAAAAGGTTTGTGACATCATCAAAGCAGATCCTGACAGAAAATATGTAATTCCGTCTGCACCCGGTAAAAGATATGCAGACGACACTAAAGTTACCGATATGCTTTATAACTGCTATGAACTTGCAGCGGCAGGTGAAAATTTTGACGAACAGTTTGACGCTATCGAAAAGCGTTTCACCGGCATTATCAACGATTTAGGGTTGAAACTCGACCTTACAAAAGAGTTCAATAAAATCCGTTCCGCTTTTGAAAACGCAGCAGGCAGAGATTATGCGGCTTCCCGTGGTGAATACTTGAACGGGATTATTCTTGCAAACTATTTAGGTTACGACTTCGTTGATGCTGCAAAATGTGTTCGTTTCAATGAAAACGGCAGTTTCAATTTAGAACTCACAATCGAGAAAACACGCAAACATCTGGCAAAGAGCGAAACTGCGGTTATCCCCGGTTTCTACGGTAAAATGCCAAATGACACAATCAAGACTTTCTCTCGCGGCGGCTCAGATATCACAGGCGCACTCGTTGCCCGCGCTACAAACGCCGACCTTTACGAAAACTGGACCGATGTTAACGGCTTCCTTGTTGCAGATCCCCGTGTCGTACACGCACCCGACGGTATAAGTGAAATCACATATAAAGAACTGCGTGAACTTTCATATATGGGCGCAACCGTTCTTCACGAAGATGCAATCTTCCCGGTATCGCAAGTAGGTATTCCGGTCAACATCCGTAATACAAATGATATGGAAAATCCCGGCACAATGATCGTAAAAGATTCATCAGGCAAAAAAGCCAGCCACCACGTCACAGGTATCGCAGGCAAAAGAGGTTTCTCGCTTATCAATGTTGAAAAAACAATGATGAACGGCGAAATCGGCTTCATCCGTCAGTTACTCGAAGTTATTGAAGAACTGGGTATTTCGGTTGAGCATATTCCGAGCGGTATCGACACAGTTTCGCTCGTTGTTGACCAGTCACAAGTGCTCGGCCGTGAAAAAGAAATCGAAAAAGCTATCGTTGACGGAGTCAGTGCAAGTCACGTAACATTCGACCACGATGTAGCAGTTATTGCAGTTGTCGGCCGTGGTATGATTCGTGCTGCAGGTACTGCTGCCCGTGTGTTTAAAGCAGTTGCAGAGGAAAACATCAACCTGCGTATGATTGACCAGGGTTCGAGCGAAATCAGCATCATCATCGGTGTTGCAGAAAGCGCATTTGAAGATACCGTTAAGGCAATCTATAACGAATTTTTCAGAAAATAAAACCGAAAGGATTTTGAACTATGAGTAAATACAACAACCTTGTATGGTCCGACGAGTTTGACGGCAAAGAGTTAAACCGTGATGTGTGGACATACGAAATCGGCTACGTCAGAAATAATGAGTTACAGTACTACACTGACTCACCTGAAAACGCTTATCTTGAAGACGGTTGCCTTGTTATAGAAGCAAAAAAGACTGATGATCCCGACCGTCCGTATACTTCAGCAAGCGTCAACACAAAGCATAAGCAAACCTTCCTCTACGGCAGACTTGAAATGCGTGCAAAACTGCCGTATGGTAAAGGCACTTGGCCTGCTTTCTGGACTTTGGGCGACAATCATTGGGGCGATCCCGAACCGAACGAACCGGGTGTTCCGTGGCCTGAATGTGGCGAAATCGACATTATGGAAGCAGTAGGCGGTACTAACACAACCTATGCTACCTGCCCGTTTGAAGATCATATGGGTAACAATGTTTGCCAGGCTACAATCCACTATCCCAACGAAGAAAAAGGTTTACAGCGTGCCGCAGAACTCAAAGAAGGCGATTTCTGTGACGATTTCCATATCTTCGGCATTGAATGGGACGAAAACTGCATCAAAGCGTATATGGATGATGTTGTATATAATAAACTCGACATCTCAGAACTTGAATGTTTCCATAAACCGCACTTTTGTATGTTAAATCTTGCAATCGGCGGTTGGTGGCCGGGCGAGCCGGACGAAACTTCCGTCTTCCCGCAGAAATACTACATAGACTATGTAAGATACTATAAGTAAAATAATAAAGCTATTCGACAGGAGACACTTCGTAAAGCAGTTGTCTTCTGTTGTTTTTTATATTAAGAAAATGATATATTTTCTCTTCGTGAAAATATGATATCATACCATAGGTATATCATCTGTTGCGCAGAGGAACGGATATCATTGTGGCATTTTCTTTACAGAAGCTGCCACAAGGGAGGTTTTAAATTTTGCTTTTATCAGCATTGACAAATCGCCTTATGGCATATTATAATTAAATCGGTGATTTAAATGAAAACTAATATACTTTTTATCTGCCACGGCAACATCTGTCGCAGTACAATGGCGGAGTTCGTATTTCGTGATATGGCGGAGAAAACGGGCAGAGGTGATGACTTTTATGTTGAGTCTGCGGCGGTAAGTTCCGAAGAAATCGGCAGTCCTGTGCATCACGGCACTAAAAAAATACTCGACCGTATGGGAATTGACTGCTCAAAAAAGCGTGCACGAAAGATCACACCTGAAGATTACGATAAATTTGACCTTATCGTTGCAATGGATAAATCCAATCTTCGCCTGCTTAAATATATCATTCCTGCTGACTGCGATAAAAAAGTCAGACTTATGATGGACTTCACAGACAAGGGCGGGGAAGTTGCAGACCCTTGGTATACAGGCGATTTTGAGCAAACTTTAACCGATATTTTAGATGGCAGTAAAGGCATTTTAGCAAAATATTAAGGAGGTTTCAATATGGCGGACAGCGTTAAAGCGGTTTACGAATACTTAAAAAGTTTCGACGGCGCATTCTCCCCTACCGTTCGTGAAATCTGCGTTGCCACCGGCATTAAATCCACATCAACAGTCCATAATGCACTGAATGTTTTGGCTCGGCAGGGACTGATTGACCGTGACCAAAAAACTGCCCGTTCAATAAAACTCAAATCCGGCAAATCAAATCCGGAAATGTATAACAGTATTGCGGATTATATTACAAAAAAACCGTGCGGAGTGCTTGAAATTTCTAACGATAATAAGAATATTTTTGCACTCAGACACCGCTCGTCAAACGATTTCGATAATATACTTGCAGGCGATATTATAATCTTTGAGCGCACATCAAAAGCCAAAGATGATGACATCGTTATCGCAAGTACCGGCAGACAAACCTTAATACGCCGATACAACAAAACCCCCGACGGCCATATGCTTACAAACAACAGCCAACCATTACCAATGGTACTCCCCGAAATCAAGATTTTAGCAAGGGCTATCGGACTTTACCGCAAATTCTAATCTGCCTGTAACCCTTCAAGCACGGGAATCAGTGCGTTAGATAACAGTTCAGCAGAATACTTTACCTGTTCTAATGTATTTGCCTCACTACCCATTTCAATTAAAAGAGAGCCGGGCGTTAGATCGTGATTATACTTTTTGGACACAAAATATAGTGACCGAGCAAATTTCCCGTACTTTTCTTCGCAAGATTTTTGAAGTCTTATGGCAAAACGAAAATTTTCAATCCAATTATCGTGGTCTGTAACATTGCCCGAATTGCATCCGGTTGCAATCATAATCTGTGCCGCTTTCTTGCCGTCGATTTCAATCGTTGGGGATACCTTTGTCCCGTCATCATATGTAATAGCATCACGGTGAATATCTAAAACCACATCAATCGACGGGTACTTATCAAGATATGACTGTATCGTCTTTCTTGCGCGTTCATATGAGCCGTTGTAGGCATCTTTATCGTGCAGGGTTTCGTCGTGTAAGGTTACAATTCCTGCGGCATTAAGTTTATCCGCAATAATCTGCCCGACTGCAACCGTGTTTTTTGACTTATCTGCGGTGCGTGTTGCCCAATCATCGTAATATACATCAGACTCTTTCGGGAAATAACATTCAGTAGCGTGAGTATGCACAATCAGCACCTGCGGACTTGCATTTTTGTATATTGTAAAGTCGGGTTTGACTTTCAGTTGCGCCGCAACATCAACGGTCTTGCCCGTCTTATTAGCAATATGCAGATTGCTGACACTCGTTGCCCCGCTTTGATTGAGAGTCACATTGCTGATTTTGCCTTTTGCGTTTGATGATACCGCTACCGCATTAGCCATAGTCGTTGTCGGCACAGTTGTGGTTTGCGGGACTGTTTGAGCAACATCCTCTGTTTTCACGGCAACCGTTGTCGTTGTGATGCTTTCGCTTTCAGCCATCGCTACAATTTTATCTGTGCCGTAGGCATTGATAATCGTATTCGCGGCGACTGAAATCGGTACTTTTAAATAGTCCGATGTCACCCCGAAAACCGTTAATGATATACACAAAACCGCAATTAACACACGGCGTAAATTGTTTTTTCTTTTCACACAACCGCCTCCGTTTTTAACTGTTAAAACTTATGCAAAAGGAGAACGCATTATGAATATAATAGATTACCGTTTTGTTAAAGACCGTACCGAAAAACGCAACCCCTATGCACATAAAGGCGACTTTGGCAGAACGCTTATTATCGCAGGCAGTTACGGTATGGCAGGTGCTGCAATAATTGCATCACAAGCGAATATCAGAAGCGGTGTCGGAATTTGTGATATTTACTGCCAAAACAGCATCTACCCGATACTCGCAGGTAATGTAATTGAAGCGGTGTATACACCTTATGAAAAACCGCTTGAGAACATTGAAACTGCCTTAAACAAAGCCGATTGTACCGTTATCGGTTGCGGTATGGGTAAAAATGATAACACAAAAGCACTGCTCTCGTTTTGTCTGCAAAATTCAAAAAATCCACTTATTATCGATGCGGATGCGCTCAACTGTCTTGCAGATGATGTCGGGCTTTTGGAAAACGCAAACTGTCCTGTAATCCTCACCCCGCATATTAAGGAAATGTCAAGACTTATTAAAACGCCAACAGAAGAAATAATTAAAAATCGCGTGAATATTAGCAGGGATTTTGCATTAAAATATAATGTGACGCTGGTACTCAAAGGGCATAATACATTAGTTACCTTGAATAATGGGGAACAGTATGTGAATATGAGCGGCAACGCAGGCATGGCAACAGGCGGCAGCGGAGATATGCTGTGCGGTATTATGGGTGCGCTTGTTTGCAGAATGTCACTTGAAGATGCGGTCTGTTCGTCTGTATTTATTCACGGTGCTGCGGGCGATGTTTGCGCTTGCGATTATTCACAAACCTCAACCTGTCCAACTTTGATGTTACAGTCACTCACTAAAATTTATAAAAAGTTAGAACAGGACTGATTTTATTGAGAAAACTGCTTATTTTCACGATTTTGTTGTGTATTACCTTGTGTTCGTGTGGTAAGGATGACACAACAGTGGGAATTGATAGCAGTGCGTTTTTCACTAATTTTACCGCAGAATATAATGATTTAAGTATTTCCGGCAGTTTAACATCTGATGACAACAGCGGGTATGCTATCAGCATTACCGCCCCTGAAAACTTAAATGGGCTTAATATGGTGTATAACAATGACAAAATTAGATTATCTTATTTTGGCTTATCCAAAGAATTTGAACGCAGTGCAATTCCTCAGTATAATATGGTTTTCACCGTTTGCGATGTAATTGACAGCGTTATTCATTCATCACCCGCCGCCGAAAAAACTGACGACGGCTATGTTTTGAACGGGGATATTAACGGCACAAATTACAGTCTGACATTAAATGACGACCGCAAACCGCAAATCTTGACTGTAGACGGTGAGATGCCGATAACTGTTAAATTTTCATCATAAAAGTTAAGTGCGGGGTTGATAAGGACAGTTATCTGTAAAAGGACTGGAATTTGCCGTACAAATCCCCTGCTTGTTATAGTATAAGACAAAAACTACCCGAAGAAGAGAAAAGAACAGCTCTTTTTCGTGTAGTAATTTTTATATAGTGATATTCTGTGCTTTTAGCACAGAGTGTTATTTCCCTTTAGGGAAGTGTTATTGAAACCTTACGGTTTCAGTGATATTTTATTCGCCAAAAACTGCCGAAGGCAATAACACTTGTCGTAAGACAAATATCACTGCGAAGCAATATAACTCGCCGTAGGCGAATAAAACTGCCCAAGTGTCCTTTAGGACACTTGGGCTATGAGCAAGGCGATTTTTGTTATTCAGTTTCTTCTTTCTCTTCAATGTCCGACCAAAGCGGGTTTATGTAATCATCTTGATCGTCATATGTAACATCTTCTTCGTTTAAAGGATTAACAGGGTAGAGATTGGTTACTTCAACCATACCCGAACGCATCCACACAGACGGTGTGATTTTTACAGTATACCCCTCACCCGGCGCACACTGCCATTCGTACATATTTGCTCTTGGCAAGCCGTACACTGACATCAACAGCATAATAACACCGCCGTGCGTGCAAACAGCGGTTTCGTTTACACCGCTTTTCATCATATCCCGAACAATTCTGCCAAACGCCGCACACACACGCTTTGAAAAATCCTCTTGACTTTCACCGCCGGGTGCTTGCGCTCCGTGACGAATAAAATCATTATAACGCATATCGTCAATCAGTTCTTTTGGAGTCTTACCCTCAAATTCGCCGAAATCGTATTCACGCAGTTCTGGCAGTGCCACGATTTTCTTATTCGGGAAAATTTCGCGCGCAGTATCAACGCATCTTTTAAGCGGACTTGAAAAAATCAAAGCAGGGTTTAAATAATCAAACTTTTCCTTTAGGCTTTTAAGTGCGCTAATACCATTTGTAGAAAGTTCGACATCCGTAACCCCAATATATTGTTTATTGCCGTCGGCAACTGTTTCTCCGTTTCTGAAAAAATGAATGTAATATGACTTCATAGTAAGCAAAACTCCTTTGATAAAATATTGAAAATATAAGCATTTTCGATAAAAAAACAGATAAACTATGTGCAAAATTACCCTTTACAAATCTGTTAATTGGTATTATAATTAGTATACTAAAAGTATAATAAATAGGGAAGATTATGAAAAATAATTTTGCACAGATGATAACAATTCTCCGCAATCAGCGTGGCTTGTCACAAAAGGTTGCGGCACAAAAACTCGGAATATCGCAAGGGCTACTCTCGCACTACGAAAAAGGCATTCGTGAGTGCGGGCTTGATTTTGTTATCAAAGCCGCTGAATTTTATGGGGTATCCTGCGGATATTTACTCGGCGCTGAAACCGATCTCAGCGAAAACAAAAGAATCGAAAACAAACTTTCAAAGCGCAGTGCAAGGGTTGTCAACAGTATCCTTGACTTAAACGAAATTTCAACCGAGATCGGCGGGGAAGGTCTTTGCAATAAAGTCAACGACATTATGTCAGTGCATATCTACAACACCTTGCGAGCTATTGACAGCAATAATGATTCAGGCTTATTTGAGATGGACTTAGCCCGTGCGATTATTAAATCGTCGGCATTTCTCAATAATTCAAGCGCAAAATTGCACCATTCAGAGTTTGATCAAACGCTTGCCGATTTTGAAATACATAAAGACACCCAAAAGTTAATAAAAGTTGTTGAACAACGGCTTGAAACAGTGTAAACAGGAACTTTTCGTTCCTGTTTTTTATTTTACCTTAAAAATATATCACTTTTTTCGATAAAAATCAAGAGATACGGTAATTTAATATTGAGAATTACAAAAAATTATGATATAATTGATTATGGATATTTATGCGTTTATTTTAGCTTTTGTCGGTCAAACTAACTGTAACCGAAAAAATGAAAGGTAAGATAAAATGCTGAATTCTGAATATATTTCACCCCCGAACAACCCAGACGACAACAATAACGATAACAACAATCAAAACGACGAAAACGAGCAGATAAAAGACTTTGGCTCGATCACAACAGGCAGTAAATTTCCAATACATTGTCTGACTGTGATAGGTCAAATCGAGGGGCACTACATTCTCCCGTCACAAAACAAATCCACCAAATACGAACACGTCATTCCGCAACTTGTTGCAGTCGAGGAAAATCCCGAAATCAGAGGACTTTTGATGATTTTGAACACGGTTGGCGGTGATGTTGAAGCGGGGCTTGCAATCGCTGAACTTATTGCGGGAATGAAAAAGCCGGTAGTGTCATTAGTACTCGGCGGCGGACATTCAATCGGCGTACCGCTTGCAGTGTGCGCGCGCCGTTCGTTTATCGTACCGAGCGCAACAATGACAGTCCACCCTGTGAGAATGAGTGGACTTGTTGTCGGAGTACCGCAGACCTATTCATATTTTGAGAGAATGCAGGACAGAATTGTCAAATTCGTTTGTGATAATTCAAATGTCAGCGAACAATGTTTTCGTAAAATGCTCCACAACACCGCAGAACTCGCTACCGACATCGGTACAGTGTTAAACGGCGATGAGGCAGTCAAATGCGGACTTATTGACGAAATCGGCTCGCTTTCAGACGCTATCAGTTATCTTTACAGTCAAATTGAAAAACGCTCTGATTAAAAGAGCGCTACATAAAGGAAGGAAAAATACATAATGCCCGCAAAACAACAAAAAAAGCAAGCTAAAAAACAACCGCAAAAGCGTGCCCGTACCGCAACTGCGCAGATGAACGATAATAAACCCGAATCAAGATTTAAAAGACAAACTGCCGCTGTAATACTTTTTGCAGTGGCCATACTGCTGTTATTTATAATCATAATAAAAGGTGAAAAAGTCTGGAACTTTTTTCATAATGTGACTTTCGGACTGTTCGGTATTTGCTCAATTATTTTACCGATAATCCTCGGCGGTGTCGCTGTGATGCTCACACTCGACAAAACCTATCAAAAAATACGCCTGACAATAGTCGAAGCAGGAGTTTTAATAATCCTTATCGGCGCACTTGTGCAATCTTTTATGCACGGCGTGGGAGATGAAAATTTTCTTGAGTATGTCAAAAGTTCGTATATCGGCGGACTGTCGATTTCTGGCGGCGGCGCACTCGGTGCAATTTTATCGTATCCGCTTTTGTATCTATTAAGCGAAGTCGGTGCGCGAATTTTGCTTATTTTATCGCTGTTTGTGGTGATAATGTTAATCACCAATACAACACTTAAAGCTTTGTTTTCGAATGTAGCAAAACCTGTTAAAAAGATGCATAGAAAACGCATTGAAACAGAAAAAGCGGAAGAGGAAGAACAAAAATTCCCACCGCACCCTGTTCATTCAGACTATCCGCTCGACTTGGACGATCCCCCGAGAAACAAGGAAAACACCGATAAAAAGCGTAAGCGTCTGCTTAATTCCTTTAATGATAACAAAGCCGAGAATGACGAAAAAATTGATGAAATCGTAAAGCGTCAGACTCCCGAAAAAAACGATAAAAAGCCGGTTGAGAAACCAATAGAGTCGCCGGAACCCAAGAAACTACCTGTTGAGAAATCAGTAGGCGAATACAAATATCCGCCGATGAGTTTGCTGTCAAAACCGCAAAATGCAAACAGCAGTAAAGTCGGTGAAGAGATGAAAGCCACAGCGCAAAAATTGGTCTCAACACTTCAAAGTTTCGGTATTGAAACCCGGATTATCAATATCAGCAGGGGCCCGTCAGTCACCCGTTATGAATTAGAACCTGCGGCGGGCGTGCGTATCAATAAAATCAAAAACCTCGAAGATAATATTTCAATGAGCGTTGCCGCCCAGGTGCGTATCGAAGCACCTATCCCAAATACAAGTGCTGTCGGCATTGAAGTGCCGAACAAAGTTAAATCTACTGTTACGATTCGTGAGGCACTCGAGTCAGCGGAATTCAGCAACTCAAAGTCTAAATTGTCTGTCGCACTCGGTAAGGATATTACAGGTAAGGTCAAAGTTTGTGACCTTGCAAAAATGCCGCATATGCTTATCGCAGGCACAACAGGTTCGGGTAAATCTGTCTGTACAAACTCGATGATTGTAAGCATACTCTATAATTCCACACCTGATGAAGTCAAACTTCTGCTGATTGATCCAAAAGTTGTTGAATTTGGTATGTACAACGGCATCCCGCAACTGCTTGTCCCCGTTGTGACTGATCCGCAGAAAGCGGCAGGCGCACTCGGCTGGGCAGTTGTTGAAATGGAAAAACGGTATAAAATGTTTGCAGATTGCTGTGTGCGTGACTTAAATTCATACAACAAACTTTGTAAAACCCGTGACGACTTACAACCGATGCCGCAAATCGTCATCATCATCGACGAGTTAGCGGATCTTATGATGACCGCTAAAAACGAAGTAGAAACATCAATCTGCCGACTTGCTCAAAAGGCGCGTGCCGCAGGTGTGCATATGGTAGTTGCCACTCAGCGTCCGTCAGTTGACGTCATTACAGGTCTTATTAAAGCGAATATCCCCAGCCGAATTGCGCTTACTGTTAAATCATCTACCGACTCGCGTACTATGATTGACATCGGCGGTGCAGAGAAACTTCTCGGCTATGGCGATATGCTCTATTCACCGATGGGCGTTGCAAAACCGCTGCGTGTGCAAGGCTGTTATGTCGATGAAGCCGATGTTGCAAACATCGTTAATTTTATTAAGCAGTCAAACGAACAAGTTGAATACGATGAAGATGTAATCAACGAAATTAACCGACAGGCAAGCGAAGCAAAGAACGCTAATGAGAGCGCAGGCAGTTCATCAGGCGGCGGCTTTGAGGACAGCGACCCGCTCACAGACGAGGCTATCTC